>NZ_JAJJZF010000011.1:0-132949 GCF_020966275.1 Pseudoalteromonas sp. MB41
GGTCAACCTGCACATTTAACTCGACTACTTTGCACCCTAACTGCTCACAATAAACTTGTATGCACCTGTAAACATCTCTGCCTACTTTGTTCTTCAATATTCTGAACCTATACTTTGGTGTCCAGACTATATGATATTGACATCGCCAATACACATGCGATGCTTTCTCGTATCTACTCATGTTTTTTCCTTATATGACTTCGCTAAAAATCAAGTAAGGAATTAACATGAGTATTTTTTCAGGCAAAGCCTAAATGATGATAACCACCTACTGAAGTAGGTGGTTTAGGGCCGAAAATCAAAAATTGCTATTTTTTTACTTCACAATGGATTAAACACTGAGCGTTCTCTTGCCCATTACCAGCACCAAATACCCATACTGTTTAATAGTCTAGCCCGACGAAGGTACACGGTGCTAAATGAGTGTTTTATTCAAATCAGCGATATTGGGCATGCACTGCTTATCTTTTAATTTAACGTCAATCGCGTCAGTTACAAAGCAGCATTTTCAATCAGCGCTTACTCATAGCCATCACGTTAAATATTCTCACGAAGAAAATTGAGTCTATAGCCAGTGGTATTGATTAAACAGGCGCTATTTTGTAATCACTGCCGCCAAGGCATGCCGTTTCTTATTGTTCAAGCAGATTATCTGGCCGCAGGCTGTTAAAGAGCATGGCTGACGGTGAAATAAACCGCTTTTTGGTGTTCATCCTCCCCCTTTTTAATCATGCGGTACGACTGTCTTTAATTACCTAAAAATGTATATACATGGTATGTGTGAATGTATTTTAAACACACTTAAACAGTGATTTTTCCACCAATAAAAAACGCCATAAATAGGGTTAAACACACCAAAGTATTGCATTTAAATAAATAATAAAAACCATTCAACCGCTATTTACATGTAATTAAAAATACAAAGACATGAATAAAAAAACAAATTTAAAAACCGATTAATCCTTCTTTACCAGTTTATTTATAAAATCAAGACTAACCCTAACGTACTAAAAAATATTCCTTACACTACCCTTAGTTAGGTACTCCTTACTAGGTATATCATCTCTCTAAAATTTATACTTAAATTAATTATTAAATTTTCTGTAACACATTAACCCCACTCGAAAAAACACATGTAGTTAAATGTTATCTAGTCAAAAATTGATCAAGGTCACTAAAATCATTGTAAAGAAGAGTAAGGTTATTAATGAAAAAAATAAAACAATATAACTTTCCTAAATAAAGCCATTTATAAGGAATTGTTGGTGCTGTTATGAATATAAAATCAACCTGGCTTTTGTACCTCTGCGCGATGATGTTATTTATACTTACATTACCCTGCGAGGCGGTGTTTGTAAGCCCACCAAAAGATCCCATGCCATTCATTGAGGAAATTTTTCCTCAAGCGACACATATTGGTGAAAAACAGCGGATATCTAACGACGAAAGTGCGCCTTTCGCATGGGTCGTTTATCAAGACAAAAACGTACTGGGCTACGCTTTTGAAACCAATGATATTGCCAAAATTCCAGCTTATTCGGGCGAGCCAGTGAATATGCTCGTTGCCATTGACCCCCAAGGTAATTATTTAGGGGTGAAAGTATTAGAGCATCACGAGCCGATTATTTTAACGGGTATCCCAGAATCAAAACTATGGGAGTTTACTGATCAATACACGGGCTTACATGTTAGCGATCGCCTTAAAGTAGGAGGCAGCAGCTCAGATAATATCGTCAACATTGATGGACTTTCTGGTGCCACAGTCACGGTCATGGTCATGAATGATGCGGTAACTAAGTCAGCAAAAAAAATCGCCGCACGTTTAAACATAATTGATCTTCAAGCTTTAAATCGCTTACCAATGGCCACTATAAAGCACGATGTTTATCAACCAGCAAGTTGGCAAGCGTTAACGGGTGACGGGTCTATTCGCCGCTTGTACCTAAGTCGAGAGGCCGTTGATGAGGCGTTTGTAGGCACAGAAGCAGAACACATTGATGCAGCTGCTCCTGAACAAAAAAGCGCTATGTTCGCTGAGCTTTATTACGCGCAAGCTAATATTCCTCACATAGGCATAAACTTACTTGGTGAGAGTGAGTACCAATGGCTTATGGCGCAATTAGCCCCCGGTGAGCATGCCTTTATTGTGCTAGGAAATGGCTATTCTTTTAAAGGCTCAGGCTACGTTCGTGGCGGTATTTTTGACCGTATTCAACTTTTGCAAAATGGCGACACCATTTCATTCCACGATTTAGACCACTTTCGCGTCACTGATATTTATGCCACAGGCGCACCCAAATTCAAAGAAATGTCTATTTTTATCGCACGCGCTCACGATGAGTTTAACCCCGGAGCCGATTGGCAATTAGAGCTATTAGTACGCCGTCAAATGGGCGCTATTGACAGCACATTCACGAGTTTTAAAGGCGATTATCATACTTTAGATAAATATGTCAGTCGCCCCGCTATGCCTGAACCCGAAGCTGAATTATCACTGACGCAACAAGTATGGCAAGACAAGCAAGTGGAAGTGATTATTCTGCTGTTCCTCATGCTTCTATTAGGCGCTACCTTAATATTTCAGGATATTCTGGTGCGTCACCCAACCTTTTTACACAATTTCCGACACATATTCCTTATCGTGGTGGTGGTGTTTATCGGCTGGAGCTGGGGCGGACAACTCTCTGTAGTGAACGTATTCACTTTTTTACAAGCACTGATGTCTGATTTTTCGTGGGATTTATTTTTACTCGACCCCGTTATTTTCATTCTTTGGTGTGCTGCAGCGGTGACCATTATGATGTTCGGGCGCGCCGTATACTGTGGTTGGTTATGTCCATTTGGCGCTTTGCAAGAGCTACTAAATGTATTTGCACGCTATGTGAAGCTGCCGCAAATAGAGCCCCCTTTTGCAGTGCATGAACGTTTATGGGCCATTAAGTACCTTATTTTACTGGCTTTATTCGGCATGTCTCTTGACTCTATGGCTGTTGCAGAGCAAATGGCTGAAGTTGAACCATTTAAAACCACCTTCTTACTCAAGTTTGATAGACAATGGCCATTTGTGCTGTATGCCGTGTCTTTGCTGGTAATTAATTTATTTAACCGAAAATTCTTTTGTCGCTACTTATGCCCATTAGGCGCAGCGCTCTCTGTGGGCTCTAATTTACGCTTGTTTAGTTGGTTAAAACGTCGGCCTGAGTGTGGTCAGCCATGTAAAACCTGCGCTAAAGAATGCGAAATACAAGCTATTCACCCTGATGGTTCAATCAATATGCGCGAGTGTCACTACTGTCTTGACTGTCAAGTCACCTATTTTAATGAACAGAAATGTCCACCACTAAAGAAACTTGCCAGGAAGAAGAATAAATTTCAGGAAAAAGAAATACCCACGGTGGACGTTAGCTAACTACGCCCATCACCAAGCACAATGAAATAACCGGAGGAAGTCCATGAGTGATAGGAAAAAGCTCCCAGAACAAAAACAGCTGAAAGACGAAAGCAGACGTAAGTTTTTTGCTAAAAGTGCTTTATTAGGTGCAGGTGTAGTTGCAGCGCCTATGTCAGCTACTATGTTCGCATCAATGGCTAAGGCACAAGCCGCAGAAGCAGGCAGTAACAGTGCCACTGTTCACCCAGGTGAACTAGATGAATATTATGGTTTTTGGAGTGGAGGCCACTCGGGGGAAGTGCGTATTTTAGGTATTCCGTCAATGCGGGAACTCATGCGTATTCCTGTTTTTAATACCGACAGCGCAACAGGCTGGGGTCTGACGAATGAATCTAAACGCATCAAAGGCGACAGCGCACATCTGCAATGTGGTGACTCACACCATCCGCATATGAGTATGACTGATGGCCGTTACGACGGTAAATATGTGTTCATTAACGACAAGGCCAACAGTCGTGTAGCACGTATTCGCTGCGATGTTATGAAAACCGATAAAATGCTAACCGTTCCTAATGTTCAAGCAATCCATGGCTTGCGTGTGCAAAAGGTTCCACACACTAAATATGTGATCTGTAATGGCGAATTCGAAATTCCCATGAACAACGATGGCAAAGCATCAATGGACGACATTAGCACCTATCGTTCATTGTTTAATGTGATTAATGCCGAAACCATGGAAGTCGCATTCCAAGTAATGGTGGATGGTAATTTAGATAACACCGACGCCGACTTTGACGGAAAGTATTTTGCATCAACCTGTTATAACTCAGAAATGGGAGTCACACTCGGTGATATGATCTCATCTGAACGTGACCATGTTGTTGTATTTAACTTACCGCGATGCGAAGCCGCCATTAAAGCAGGCAAATTTAAAACCTACAATGGCAATAATGTCCCAGTGTTAGATGGCCGTAAAGGGTCAACACTCACAGCGTACATTCCGGTTCCTAAATCACCACATGGTTTAAATACCTCACCCAATGGCGACTACTTTGTTGCTAATGGTAAGTTATCACCGACTGTTTCTGTGATTTCAATTAAGAAACTAGATGACCTATTTGATAACAAAATTAAGCCTCGCGACACCATCGTTGCAGAACCTGAACTAGGCTTAGGGCCACTTCATACCGCATTTGATAACCGTGGTAACGCTTACACCACGCTGTTTATCGACAGCCAAATTGCGAAGTGGAGCGTTGAAGATGCTATCAAGGCATACAATGGTGAGAAAGTGAACTACATACGTCAGAAGTTAGATGTTCACTATCAGCCGGGGCACAACCATACTTCACAAGGTGAAACCCGTGATGCAGATGGTAAATGGCTTATTGCACTGTGTAAGTTCTCAAAAGATAGGTTCTTACCTGTCGGGCCATTACGTGCAGAAAATGATCAGCTCATAGATATTTCAGGTGATGAAATGAAGTTGGTTCACGATGGCCCAACTTTCGCTGAACCTCACGACTGTATCATTGTTCACCGCTCTAAGGTGAAGCCAAATAAACTGTGGGAGCGAAACGATCCTTTCTTTGCCGATACTATCGCAATGGCAAAAGCAGACGGCGTTAATGTTTACGCTGATAACAAAGTGGTGAGAGACGGCAAAAAAGTACGTGTCTACATGACCTCAATTGCCCCTAGCTTTGGCATGACTGAGTTTAGAGTGAAACTAGGTGACGAAGTCACTGTGGTTATTACTAACTTAGACCAAGTTGAAGACGTGACACACGGTTTCTGTATGACCAATCATGGTGTGCAGATGGAAGTTGCACCGCAAGCAACGGCATCCATAACGTTTATCGCTGATAAACCGGGTGTGCAGTGGTACTACTGTAACTGGTTCTGTCATGCACTGCATATGGAAATGCGAGGCCGCATGTTAGTTGAAGCGTAAGCTTCGTATTTGGGTATGGGACTTTCCCATACCCTTTATCGTTACAAATAGAAGGTTTATTGAGTGCAATTAATTTGGTTACACCGTTTATGTGGAGCAATACTGCTCTGTTTTTCATGTTATTCGTTGGCAGTGAGTACGCGACTCTCTGCAGCTGATGATTTACAAGCGCAGTTAGATAGCGCAAAAGCAGGCGACACAATTGTTTTAACGAAAGGTATTTACCAAGGAAATTTTGTTGTCAATAAAGCCATCCACCTTATTGGTGAAACAGGTGCTGTCATTGATGCTTTAGGCGAAGGCCACGCATTACTGTTAAAAAGTTCACATATTTCGATTAAAAATCTCGAGATAGTGAATTGGGGAAATAACTTAACCGAACAACATTCCGGTATTTATTCAGATCAAAAAGCAGAGCAACTAATGATTGCCAATAACCACCTTAAAGGCGATGGTTTTGGTATTTGGTTACAAAAAGGCCAGCATGTACAGGTTTTAAATAACGTGATTGTTGGCAATAAAGCCCTGCGTTCAGCAGATCGCGGCAATGGTATTCAGCTCTCCAATGTGCAACATGTACTGGTTAAAGGAAATGATGTCTCTTACACGCGCGATGGCCTGTACATAATATCAAGCCAAGATAACGTATTAGAAAATAACACGCTTCATGATCTACGCTATGGCGTTCATTACATGTATTCCCACGACAATAAAGTACTCAATAATAACGCATACAATACGCGGGCTGGTTATGCCTTAATGAGCTCGCGCAATTTAGTGATCCAAGGTAATCGAACGACTAACAGTGAAGATTATGGGTTACTAATGAATTTTATTACCTCGTCAGACATCCTAAACAATCACATTTCTAATGTGTGGACCAAGCCCGAAAACAAAGTATTAGGGCGAGACGGAAAAGGCTTTTTTGTATACAACTCAGCGTATAACAACATTGTCGATAACGTGGTTGATACCACAGAAATTGGTATTCACCTCACTGCAGGCTCTGAGCATACGCAAGTGTATGGCAACAGCTTTATAAATAACCCCACGCAAGTCAAATACGTTTCCAATAAAAAACAAGAATGGAGTCACGATAGCCGCGGTAAC
Source organism: Pseudoalteromonas sp. MB41 (assembly GCF_020966275.1). NCBI lineage: Bacteria > Pseudomonadati > Pseudomonadota > Gammaproteobacteria > Alteromonadales > Pseudoalteromonadaceae > Pseudoalteromonas > Pseudoalteromonas sp. MB41. The sequence continues at coordinate 6,456 of NZ_JAJJZF010000011.1, forward strand.
TATTGGAGCAATTATTTAGGCTGGGATATGAATAATGATGGCGTGGGTGATGTTGCCTTTGAACCCAACGATGGAATTGATAAATTGGTTTGGCAATACCCAGAAATGAAAATGCTAATGGATAGCCCATCGGTATTAACACTGCGCTGGGTACAACGCCAATTTCCTGTATTAAAGCCTGCAGGGGTTAAAGACAGCTACCCATTAATGCGCTCCCCACACTCACCTCATGTTATTAAATCGCAGAGTGATATCAAGGACAAACAACATGACTAACACGCCCGTGGTTTCAATGAACCAAGTAACAAAAAGCTATGGCAGTCTCACAGCAGTCAATAACCTTAGCTGCGAGCTCGCGCCCGGTGAAGTGCTCGGCCTTTTTGGTCATAATGGTGCTGGCAAAACAACCATGATGAAACTCATTCTGGGTATCACATCGCCAACAAATGGCCGTGTCGATGTACTCGGTGCTAAACCAGACTCCAAAGCCGCATGGCATATTCGCTCCCAAGTCGGTTACTTGCCTGAAAATGTCAGTTTTTATGAGCATTTAACAGGAATAGAAGTACTCAATTACTTTGCAAAACTGAAAGGTTTTAACAAACAACACGCAAAAGATTTAATAGCGCAAGTAGGATTAACAGAGGCAATGAACCGCGCGGTTAAAACATATTCCAAAGGAATGCGTCAACGTTTAGGACTTGCCCAGGCATTTTTAGGTAAACCTAAATTACTATTACTAGATGAACCAACGGTTGGGCTTGACCCGGTTGCAACAACTGAATTTTACCAACAAGTTGACAACCTTAAAGCACACGGCACCAGTATTATCCTGTGCTCTCATGTATTACCAGGGGTTGAGCGCCATATTGACCGTGCGATTATTCTGAGTAAAGGACAACAACTTGCTTGCGGTAATTTAGCCAGTCTACGCGCACATGCAAACTTAGATATACGCATTAAAACTCGCGGTGTTTCCCCTTCTGAGCTCGTTAATGACTCACAATTAATGACTCATGTTGAACTCTGTCACGATACCGATTTATTGGTAAAAGATGAGAATAAAATGAATGTTCTCCGCGAGCTCGTTAAATACCGTCATTTAGATGATATACACATTGAACAACCCGATTTAAATCAGGTTTATCAACAAATTTTATCTCAAGCGCCACAAAAGGGAAGCATATGAAATCAGTCTTCACTGTTGCTGCAAAAGAGTTTAGCGATGGTCTTCGCAACCGTTGGTTGCTCTCAATTACAATTATTTTTGCCTTATTATCAGTAGGGCTGACCTATTTTGGCTCAGCGGTCGCAGGAGAAACAGGGTTAACCTCAACCTCGACCACTGTAGCAAGCTTAGCAAGTTTAGCTGTTTTTCTTATTCCCTTAATCGCCTTGTTACTCAGTTACGACAGCTTTGTAGGTGAGCTAGAAAGTGGCACCTTACTCTTATTACTCACCTACCCTATCAACAAAACCCAATTACTAATGGGTAAGTTTATAGGGCAAGGAAGTATCATTGCACTGGCAATTTTAATTGGTTTTGGTGCTTCAGGCGTCATTTTATATGCCCATACTCAACAAACAGAAATTATTACCGTATTTTCATTATTCATAGCCAGTGCCGTTATGTTAGGCCTTAGCTTCATTGCTATTGCCTTCATAATTAGTATCTCGGTGAGTGAAAAGTCAAAAGCTGCCGGTGCCGCTCTAATAGTCTGGTTTATTTTCGCACTCATATTTGATCTCGGTTTACTCGCTCTTCTCGTAGGCACAGAAGATGGTATAAGCCAACAATCACTCACGTTTCTGATGATGTTGAATCCCGCTGATATTTTTAGATTAGTGAATCTAGCAGGCTTAGACAGCGCCGATGTAAACGGGGCTCTTGCTATTGCAATACGCTCAAGCCTGTCGCTTACTCAGTTGCTTTGCATGCTCGTCGTCTGGGTTATCTTGCCATTAATTTTAGCCATCACACTATTTACTAAAAAGAGAATGTAATGAACGTTAAAACCTTACTGCCGATACTGCCACTTCTATTCATGCTTTGTGCCTGTGGGGAGAATGAAATTAAACAGACACCCAGCCAAGCAGTTGCAATTGAAGCAACCGATGAATGTCATTTATGCGGCATGTTGATTTCAGAATTTCCAGGCCCGAAGGCTGAACTACTGCAAACTGATACAAACTCGGGCTCGGGCAAAAAAATACATAAGTTTTGTTCAACACGAGATATGTTCAGTTACTACCTAGAACCTGAAAACACACGTAATGTAAGCGATATTTTTGTACATGACATGAGTAAAACACCCTGGCATAAACCCGCCGATAATTACTTTATAAATGCGCGAAAAGCTTGGTATGTTGCGGGCTCATCTCAACAAGGCGCTATGGGGAATACATTGGCCAGTTTTGCAACTGAACAAGATGCGATAAACTTTCAAAATGAATTTGGCGGGCATGTCATTCGTTTCGAAGATATCACACACGCTATTCTAATGCCTGCTCATCATTAAAAATGATAAAAGCGATACGCAATCTACCCATGTAAATCAGGTAGATTGCTTTTATGTACACGATACTTTTTCTAGTTTACTAGCTTCTGACAACAGTTCCCAAAGATTCACGGTGTTGAAGTAATTCATCAACGCCTTGCTCATGCAATATAGCAACGAGCTATTCAAGCACGTCATCTTTTTGAGGCGCTACAGGCTGCGTTAATAGCAAAGAAGTAAGATTACCAAACCCAGGATGCTCAAAATCTGGATTCTCAAGGCCATGATGTGCTCTTAGCGTTAACAGCATAAGTGCAGCATAAGGTGTAAATTGCCAATTCATATTGTCGAACTCAAAAAACATCTTACTTGGTGGCGATGCAACCTGAGCGACTTGATCATCATATAACTGATTAAGATAAGCGGTGATTTTTGTTACGTCAGTACTATCCCTGTTATCTAAAATAGCTTGGTAAGCAAAATCATCAACTACTGGTTTTAAGGTATTGCCACCAGCTATGTTATCGAGAACGTAATCTAAATCGACTTAAAACTATATAAGAAGCAATACCTGGTACAAAATTGGGGGTTAAGCGATAAGTACAGTGTTGTTGGTGAAGCGAGCACCAACAACACATAATAGTTGAAGATAAAATTGAGCAAAACGCCGTTATAGCGTTTACTTTTTCAAACTCAATGTGCCAGTACGTTTTGTGCTACTTCGCTTTATTTGGTTTGACCTAGGTTTACCTTGATTCGCTTTATTCGAGCCTGGTTTTGAGTCTGTGCGGCCTTTTTTAACATAGCTAGAAAAGTCGCGTTTTTTCTCGCCTTCTGAACGTGGTTGAGGCGTTCTTGGCTTAGTTGGCTGTTTATTATCGTCAATTGAACGTTCCTCTGTTTTACCCGAGTCAGCAATTGAGTTATTAATTTCAGCCATCTCTTGCTCAGTTAAATGGCGCCATTGCCCCACTTTTAAGCCTTTTAACGTCACATTCATAATACGTGTACGTTTAAGCGTGACCACTTCGTAGCCGAGGTATTCACACATACGGCGAATTTGACGATTTAGCCCTTGCGTTAACACAATAGTAAACTGCTGTGGGCCAGTTTGTTTCACTTTGCACTTTTTCGTCACGGTATCTAAAATTGGAATACCATTTGCCATTTTGTTTACAAACTGACGATTAAGTGGCTTATCGACAGTGACTACATATTCTTTTTCGTGGTTATTGCCCGCTCGTAAAATCTTATTAACGATATCGCCTTCGTTGGTTAAAAAGATTAAGCCTTCAGATGGGCGGTCTAATCGACCAATTGGGAAAATACGCTCAGGATAATTAACCGCTTTTACGATGTTACTTTGAATTTTTCGCTCAGTGGTACAGGTAATACCAACGGGTTTATTATATGCAATATAAACACGTTTCGGTTTGGCTTTGAGTGGTTTACCATCAATAAGTACTTCATCAGCATCACTGACTTTAACACCCATTTCTGGCAAATTACCATTAACAGTAACACGACCTTCCTCAATATATTTATCAGCCTCTCTGCGCGAACAAAACCCTGTTTCACTGATAAATTTATTTAATCGCTTTAACTCTGTCATGGCACACTTCTGTCTTAATTTTAAAGCCGCTAGTTTATACCAGAACCCTATAGCACGCTAGGCAGATTAATCTTCGTTTAACGGCTCGCTTTAATGCAGTGCAGGTTTTTCGGTGAGCAACGTCTGCAATGTGTCAAAATCAAACCGATACTCTGCATTGCGAGTATTGCGCAGCAAAAAAGCATCGAATGGAATAACTGACCAGTCCGTGATATCACTGAGCCAATGGTAACTTGTCACATTTTGGTTCGTGATCACGCCTAATTTAAATTTAATTTCATGATGAGTTTGCCAATATGGATGACCATTATGATGATCGACCAAACTAATTAACGCCCACGCCCCCATCATAAAGTGCCCGCCTACACTGGCTGTTAAGCGCCCTTGTTCAATTAACCTTAAGTTGTCATCAAGCCAGTCTATGCCGCCGATAAAATAGCGTTTGCCTGACTTTTCTTTAACTGCATCAAGTGCGCCCAGTGCCATTAAATCCGATGCACACCAAATAACATTCGTTTGTGGGTAACGGTGCAATAGACGGCGCACTTTTTCAGTGGCTTCGGTTTTATTCCAATTTGCATAAACAACTTGCTCAAGCTCGACATGTTGGGTTCGTAAATAGTGACTTAAACCATTACTGCGAGTATCTGATTCAGTCCCATAGTGACCGTTAATGGCCACAAATTTGGGTTCTTGTTTTGCTTGTTTAGCATTATCAAACAATGCTTTTCCTAATTGTATACCCGCTTCAAAATTATCGTGATAAACCTCTGCGAGCCAATATTTAAAATGCTCTGAGGGTTTACCAATTTGCTGGCGCTCTGCGCCGAGGATGGTTTCTTCTAATGTGATGAACTTTATCTTGTGACTTTCAAGTAAGCTCATTGATTGCTCTGCTCCCCCAGGGTAATTAATCAGTACAACATAGTCGGGAGTGGCGTTGTATTTAAGATAGTGTCTGAGCTCTTCTAACTGAATATGCCGATTGCCACCACCGTAAATAATATCAAGCTTGACGTTACTGTGTGTTGCCGCAGCTTGCATTACTGCTGTGACTTTTTGCCAAAAAGGCTCCGCTTTTACCGAGGGATTTACAAATAGCACCGAAAATTGCTCTACAGCAAAGAGTGGTAAAGAGCAAAGCAGTATTAAAACAATCAATATAACCCGTATGTTCATTCCAGCACGTTATTTTTTAAAAGTGTAGTATACGGGTAATTATCGTGACAGTTTTCGCCACACAGTCTCACACGGACCGTATCGAAACAGTTGAGTATATACTTTGCAAAATACCAGCTGAAAGACAACCACACCCGCAATAAGAAGCCAATAATTAATGCGATCAAAACTCAACACCCACTCAGGGAACATGACTTTAAAACACACTAAAAATATCACGGTTTGCATTAAGTAAAGGGTTAAAGACATACGCCCTGCTTGTTGTAATACTAAACACTTTTCGGGGTTATTCTTAACGTATTTTACGAGTATATGAATATACAACGTTGCCATCGCAAGTGCTGCAAACCAAGAGAAAGGCTCAGCCAATGCGACCATAAGTACATGTGTATTTGGTTCAACCGCTAATCGTAAAACGGTAAAGCCCAGCGCTGCAGGCACAATAAAGTTTAACTGTTCTCTAGTAAGGCCATTTGCGAAGATCTTTTGTTTATACAAATACATCCCAATCAGCATGAGCCCGCCAGCCATCCACAGCGTAATAAGCGGAACAGCTATAATCATGATGATAAACATCAACATATTACTCATAAAGCCCGCTAAATAGGATGAAAATGCCGCATTGTATGCCTCTAAAAAAGCCGCAGAGTCACGCGTAACAGGAAGCAGTTCAGGTTCAATAAATGCCAATAAAAAAGAGGAGAGTGCACCGAGTAGCAGAAATAGCATGCCCATTCTTACTATTTTATCATTCGGTTCATGGCTGAACTTGAGTGCCAACCACCCTGCACATGCATAAATGAATAAAATATCACCAGCCCAAAGTAAAAACCCATGGGCCAACCCTATAAACGCTAATACTTTTAAACGCTTATGCAATGCATCTATGCTTTGCCAGCGCTGTAATTGAATTGTAAGTGCTGCGCCAAACAATAAACAAAAGAGGGTTCGAAACCGGCCATCAATAAAGACTAAGTTAATAATATTTATAAACTTATCCGCCACAGAAGGTGTTGCACTTGTTACATAGCCATACTCAAAAACACCAAAGTAATAGGCATTCATGAACATTAAACCCAGTACCGCAATCCCTCTTAACACATCCATATTAATATTGCGCATATATCACTTATAAATTTTGTCTGCAGCTATCGCTCCAATTTACAGCATTTTCATATATTTTGGGAAGGTCTGCGCTTTCTATTGTTAAAAAAGCCACTGCTTGTTCTAATGCCCACCAGCTTCCAGTTTCGTAGGCTTTAACTGTTTCGAGAATATAATAAAGAATGTTCTTTTCTTGCATTAATGCACTGTGTATTTCATCTGGAAATGGTAAACGTTCAAGCAACTTTTCCATTGGTTGGTCAAGAATAGCATCGAGTAATGAAAACAACCCTGTTAAAAACGCTTCTCCGGTTTGCTGCTTAGCCACACGCTGTGCTATTAGCTCACAAAATCGAGCTCTTACAACACAAAGCCGCGTGAGCTCGGCAGGTTTAGTTTGTGCGCTATGTGCAGTAATAATTAAGCTAACAAACTTTTTCAGTCGTTCATGACCAAGATAAACAAGCGCTTGTTTTAACGAACCTATTTTACTTTTTATAGGAAATACACCACTGTTTATTAAGCGTAAAAGCTTATAAGCTAAAGCAGTGTCTAGCGAGAATAACCCCGCTATTTCGCTAATATCGGGGTCTGGACGCATGACTTCAGCATAAATTGATAAAACCAATGCGTAGTTATAATCAATATCACGCTGTTGGATCATGGTTGGTTTGGCAAAGAAATAGCCTTGAAAAAAGTCAAACCCCATTTCGTAGGCTTTTTCAAAATCATCTGCCGTTTCGAGCTTTTCTGCTAATAACTTTATTTTTTTGTGTTTTTTTAATTTTTTAACTACGGGTAGAATTTCTTCAAATGGGGTTTGTTTTACATCAAACTTGATAAGTCGAACAAGCTTTAAAAAGCGGTCCCACTCGGGCTGGTACACGAAGTCATCTAAGGCAAGTTTATAATTGTTATGAAATAACTCACGACAAAACGCATAGTTTTCATCGGTAGGCTCCATCGTTTCTAGCAGCTCGATAACGACATCTTTCGTTGGCAAAAAAGCACATAGATCCAGTTTTAAAGACTCTGGACCTATATTAATTAATGCTTTTTTGCCCGACGTGATATGGCGGGTACCTAAATTGAGCTGATTTTCCATAATGAGACGTGCCGTTGCGGTGCTTTCTGACACGTTTGGAAAACTGTTTTTTTCACTATCGCGAAATAGTAGCTCATAGGCGACAACTTGTTGACGACGATTAAAGACCGCTTGCCTAGCAACAAATACAGCCACTTTACCTACTTTTTATCATTTATATAACACTAAGTAATTAATAGCGGAAATTGACATAAAAGTCACTTAATTGCCATGAATCAGGGTGTTTTTATTGATATAAGTACGATAAATAACCATCTGCGACTGATTGCCACGAGAAACGCGCATTTTTAGCCTGTTCACAAATTCCTTGCCACTTTTTAGGATCTGCATTTTTTAGCGCAAGCGCTTCAGTAAAACCAGTAATAAGTTCGTAACTTTGAGCGGTTAAACTCTCACCTTTAAAACTAAATCCCGTTTCAAGGTGCTGCACAGTATCACGAAGTCCACCGACACCATGCACTAGACACGGTTGACCTGCGCGCATGGCGAGCATTTGACTAATACCACAGGGTTCAAATGAACTGGGCATTAAAAACAGATCGCCTAAATGATACAAGTACTCGCCAACAAAATGAGCATATCCTTTCAAAAATAATAAGTTATCTTGTCGGGCCATGACTGTGGTCATCACTTTTTCAAGTTCAGTATCACCTGAGCCAAGAATAATCATATACCCATCATGTTGCTTTAAACGCTGGCATAATTCATCTAGCACTAATGCTTTATCATACGGCTGACAAAGCAGGAGCACTTTTTGATCTGTTAATCGCCCAACACTCGTCACTAAAGGGCCAGAGAAAGGCTGTGTTTTAAACTTAAGCACACGCTGATGTGCAATATAATGCGCTGAGTCAAGCTCAGACGTTTTTGCCATCCACTGAAAAAGTGCTGACTCAGCGTGCTGATATAAATGAGCAAAACTGACATCGGATAGTTCATCACCTGGATACTCACACCCGTTTAGAATGCCTACTACACGGCCTTGCTGATATGCAGCTTGTAAATCAAGCTCGAGCCCTTCTCCGCCAAAAAAGCCATTAACAGGATCGCTTGGTTTTAGCACCTCTTGGCAATATGTGGGTGATACTAAATGTATTTTATCAACCAAGTTAATCGCTGTGCGCATTGGGTTGAAACAGTCGGGGTAACGTGGATCGCATAACTTTTGGCCATCATAACCCAAGCTTGGAAACCACGCTTCTAAACTCGAAGTATCCCCTTTAAAAGGACGGATCCCTTGCAGAGCAAGGTTATGTACGGTGTAAGCTAAAAATAAGGTGGAGAAATCGTTATAGCGACTATCTGTTTTAAGTAACAACGCAACACACGCACTATGCCAATCATGTAAATGAATAACATCAGGCTTACAAATGAGTCCTTGTAATAAGGCTTCGCACACAGCGGCATTAAATAAGGCAAATTTACTGGCATCGGTTGCAAATGGGCGACCTGCCTCGTCATTACAATAAACAGCGCCATGGTGACGGCTAAATTCCCAATGAGAAATAACCAGCTGTCTAACCCCTTTCTGAGAGTGAGCAAGTTGCCACACTTCGAGTTGTTGCATGTGTCCGGCAAACGCCACATTGACCACACCTAGGCTATGACGCTCTAAATCGTGAAAACCATAATCGGGGATCACCACATCAACTGTCAGCCCCTTTTCAACAAGGGCTTTGGGACAATCTCTTACGACATCGGCAACACCACCTACTTTTGCATTCGGTAATGCATCATTCTCTGCAGCAACCATCAATACATGCATGCTTTGCCGTACTCCTTTTTACTTCTATTTTTTATGCTGGGGGGTGATATTAGTACCTTCCACCCCACCCATATTTAAGCAAGGCGTTTGTTATCTTGCTCTTGTTGTTTTAACTTTTTTGCCAGTTCATTCAACATATCACGCGTCACTAAGACAATCCCTTTTTTCGAGACTCTAAAACCATTTTCTTTATCAACTTTATGATCATAGCCTATTTCAAGACCTGCGGGTATCTCGCAGCTACGATCAATAATCGCGCGTTTTATGCGACAATTACGTTGAATTTTAGCCCCTGGTAATATAACTGACTCTTCTATTTGACAATAAGAATGGACATGTACATTAGAGAACAATAGCGATTTTCTCACCAAAGACCCCGAAATAATACACCCGCCAGACACTGTTGAATCGACCGCCATACCTCGTCTGTCATCATTATCAAAAATAAATTTAGCCGGTGGAAGTTGCTCTTGGTAAGTCCAAATAGGCCAGCTAGGGTCGTATAAATCTAGCTGCGGTTCTGGCATAACCAGCTCCATGTTCGCTTCCCAGAACGAATCAAGTGTTCCTACATCACGCCAATAAGGTTGTCCATCATAGCCTGGGTCTCTAAACGGATACGCAAAAACGTTATGCTCTTCAATAATGGCAGGAATGATATCATGACCAAAGTCACGGCCAGAGCCCTCTGTTTCGGCGTCTTTTTTCAGTTGCTCAAATAAAAACTCAGTATTAAAAATATAGTTCCCCATTGAAGCGAGGCACGTGCCAGGTTTGCCGGGGACTGAGGTTGGCGACGCAGGTTTTTCATCAAACCGGCGAACGCGCTTACTTTCATCCACAGTCATGACACCAAAAGTATTCGCGGCCTCTTCACACGGTACCTCGATACAACATACGGTCATGTCTGCACCATTTTCAACATGCTTTGCGAGTAAACCACCGTAATCCATCCGATATACATGGTCGCCCGATAATATCATGACGTATTTTGGCAGCTCATGACGAATAATATCCATATTTTGAAACACAGCATCAGCTGTACCACAATACCATTCATCACCATAACGCTGTGACGCTGGCAGGATTTCAACCGACTCACCCAGCTCTTTCTTAAAGTGACCCCATGCACGATTAACGTGGCGGATCAGTGAATGCGATTTATATTGTGTAGCAATGCCAACACGACGAATGCCCGAGTTAATGCAGTTCGACAGCGGAAAGTCGATGATCCGGTGTTTACCACCAAAATACACCGCCGGTTTAGCTCGCCAATCTGTTAATTCGTGTAAACGTGAACCTCGCCCCCCTGCTAAAATAAGGGCATACGTTTCTCTTGTTAAACTACTTATATATCGATTTGCATAACTTGGCATAACTCTCTCCGTCTTAAGTTAGCTGCTTTTTTTCTGTGTGTGTTGCTGTGCGCTCGTGTCTAAAAGTGGTTCCAAATGCCAAATATCATCGCTGTATTGACCAATGGTTCTGTCGCTTGAAAACATGCCACTGGCAGCAGTATTCAAGATACTCATTCTGGTCCAGTGTGCGCTGTCTAAATAGGCTTGTTCAACTTGCTCTTGCGCTTGAACAAAGCTGGCAAAATCATGGGCTACAAGCCATGGATCGTGCGGACTCTTTATCGCAGCAATAATGTCGTCGAATAAATTTGGTTCAAATAAATTAAAATGACCGCTTTCTAAGAGTTGCATTACTTTGTATAAGCTTTCGGTCTGATAAATAACTTGCTCCGGATTATAGTGCGCTTTTATATCGTCAACTTGCTCTGCTCGTGCGCCAAACAAGAAGAAATTATCAGCACCTACAGCATCACGGATTTCAATATTTGCACCATCTAATGTCCCTATCGTCAACGCGCCATTCATCATAAACTTCATGTTACCAGTGCCCGATGCTTCTTTACCGGCTGTTGATATTTGCTCAGATAAATCGGTTGCAGGACAAATCGTTTCCATCGCGGTGACGTTGTAATTAGGTAAAAATGCAACCCGTAAATATGGCTTTGCAAGGGGGTCTTTATTAATGACTTCAGCCACATTATTAATTAACTTAATAATTTTCTTCGCCATGTAATAACCTGGCGCAGCTTTCCCCCCGAGGAGTACACAACGTGGCACACAGTTTTCTGTATCGCCCTGACGAATCCGGTCGTATAAATGAATAATATGCAAAACATTAAGTAATTGGCGCTTGTACTCATGAATGCGTTTAACTTGCACGTCGAACATCATCGTGGCGTCAAACTCAACACCACATCGGCTTTTTACAAGCTCAACAAGACGTTGTTTGTTGGCATATTTAACATCCTGCCACTGTGTATGAAATTCGGTATCGTCGTAATATCGGCGCAATTGGCCAATTTTGCTAAAGTCAGCCACCCATTCATCGCCAATTTTGCTGTTCAGTAACTTAGTCAGTTCTGGATTACAGTGGGCAAGCCACCGACGCGGCGTAACACCATTGGTTTTGTTGTTGAATTTTTCTGGCCATAATTGATAAAAGTCATTAAATAAACCGGCTTTTAATAGTTCAGTATGAAGCGCCGCAACACCATTGACAGAATAACTGCCGACAATCGCAAGGTACGCCATGCGAATTTGTGGCTCTGGGCCCTCTTCAATCAGAGAAAGGGCGCGCTGTTTAGCCACATCTCCCGGCCATGCTTGTGCGACGTCGGCGAGGAAACGGGCATTAATTTCGTAAATTATTTCTAAAATGCGCGGCAATAAGCGCGAAAATAATGACACTGACCATTTTTCTAAGGCTTCTGGTAACAAGGTATGGTTGGTATACGCCATGGTTTTTGTCGTAATGTGCCACGCTTTATCCCAATCAAGTTCATAGTCATCGATTAACACGCGCATTAATTCTGCAACCGCAATACTGGGGTGAGTGTCATTGAGTTGAAAAACATGGTAGTCAGCAAACTCATCAAAGTTTTCACCTGACTTGTTTACCCAAATATCAACCACATCTTGAATACTGGCAGACGATAAAAAATACTGCTGACGTAAACGCAACTCTTTGCCATTTTCGCTACTGTCGTTGGGGTAAAGCACCATGGTGATTTGTTCAGCGAGATTTTTACGCGCCACCGCTTCTGAGTAGCTGCCCGCATTAAACTCACTCAAGTCAAACTCATCGGTTGCCTCTGACTTCCATAACCGTAACGTGTTTACAATATCGTTTTTGTAGCCTGGGATCGGCACATCATATGGCACCGCCAAGACATCTTGGGTATCGAGCCATTGACGAAGCACACGCCCTTGCTTGTCGGTGTAACTTTCTACATGACCAAAAAATTTGATTCGCTTAGACTGCTCTGGTGCGCTTAACTCCCATGGGTGGCCTTCGCGTAACCAGTTATCGGGCTGTTCAATTTGGTGACCATTTTCTATCGCTTGATTAAACATGCCATATTCATAACGAATGCCATAACCAATAACAGGTAGCGCAAGGCTGGCACAACTATCTAAAAAACACGCAGCTAAGCGACCTAAACCACCATTCCCAAGCCCTGCATCATGTTCAGCTTCGGCAACACTTTCAAGCTCAGTACAATACTGTTGCAATGCCTTTGCTACCTGCTCATCAAGGTCAAGATTTAAAATCGCATTACCCAGTGCACGCCCCATCAAAAACTCCAGCGATAAGTAAGCAGTTTTGCGGCGTTTTTGTTCATGTATTTGCTGTTTTGTGTCACGGCATCGCGCCACGAGCCTGTCGCGAATAGTTAACGCCAGTGCATGGTATAAATACAGTTGTGACTTACCCACTTTGTCACGCCCTAAGGTGTAATAAAAATGGCGTGATAGGTCATCCTCTAAGGTGCTTTTATCAATAATAGGCGCATCTTGCCATCCTTTTACAACACATGCTTGTTCACCTTTTTTAGTCATGACTTAAGTCCTCTGAATCGGCGGTAAAAACCCAGCTGCTCATCGCAGCAATCTGTTGTTCGGTGTCAACATTCGCTGTCGAAACCGAATGAATACTGGTAAGTGCCAAAGACCATTGACCGCTTGATAAGCGCGGTAATTGGCAAGTGATAGGCAAGGAGCCAGCATTTAAAATAATCAGTAAAGCTTGTTTCGTGTGCTTATCAGTCAGGCTATACATTAAAAATTGACGGTCGCTCTGATGCCAGTCATCTTGTTGCATATCGGTGCCTGATTCTGTAAACCACGCAACGGCATAACGAGGGTCACTGTCATGCACAAAGAAGGGGTGCTGAAAAATGCTAAATTGCTTGCGTAATCTAAGCACATCATCAATAAATCGGGTCAGTGGATGGTTAAATTGCGATTCTTTCCATGCAAGCCAACTAGTACGATTATTCTGACAATAAGCGTTATTATTACCGCCTTGCGAGTGCGCCATTTCGCTTCCTAAAGAAAGCATAGGCACCCCTTTGGAAAGTAACAAAGTCAGCAGCATATTTTTTTGCTGTTGCAAGCGTAATTTGCTTATAGCTTGGTCGCTGGTATACCCCTCTACACCACAATTAAAGGAATGATTCGCACTGTGTCCATCGCGATTTTGCTCGCCATTCGCTTCATTGTGTTTTTGTTCATAACTCACTAAATCTGCCAAGGTAAATCCATCATGGCTGGTGATAAAGTTAATACTATTAAGGGGTCCACGCAGGTTATGTTCAAACAAATCAAACGAGCCATGTAAACGCTTAGCAAGTTCCCCTATTACACCTTGTTCTTGCTTCCAAAAACGTCTTACGGTGTCGCGGTATTTGTCGTTCCATTCGCGCCAAGGCGCTGGAAATGCCCCGAGCTGATAACCACCTGGGCCTATATCCCAAGGCTCTGCTATTAATTTAACTTTATTTAAAACAGGGTCTTGATTAACAGCTTGCATAAAAGCATGCGCATGATTAAAGCCATTTGGATTGCGCCCAAGTATGGTGGCCAGATCAAAACGAAAACCATCAACCCCCATTACTTCTACCCAATAACGCAGGCTATCAAGCACCAATTGCAAAGCACGTGGTGAATCGATATTAAGCGTATTTCCGCAGCCCGTATCATTTATATAATGCTGTGGCTTATCGGCAACCGTTCGGTAGTAACCCAGATTATCTAACCCACGTAGAGATAATAGCGGCCCATCAGTGCCAGCCTCTGCGGTGTGGTTATAGACGACATCTAGAATGACTTCGATATCAGCTTTGTGCAGCTCAGCGACCATCTCTTGAAACTCGCTAATATCATCGTCGACCAAGTAGTCTTTATGTGGGATAAAAAAATTAAGCGTGTTGTAGCCCCAATAATTTTGCAGCCCTTTAGCCGTTAAAAATTGCTCACTAATAAACGCATGAATAGGTAAAAGTTCTAAACACGTGATACCTAAAGTCCGCAAGTGTTCAATAAAACGAGGGTGGCTTAAGCCTAAAAATTTGCCTTGCAACGCTTTCGGTATATCAGGGTGGCGACAGGTCGCGCCTTTTACATGACACTCATAAATGACGGTTTTTCCCCAACTGTGCTGTGGCTTAGTGCCCTTGTAAAGCGCAAGCTCTCTAACGCGTGATTTAGGCATATCTATCGCGTTGTTCACAGTGCTTAATGTGCCAACCGGCATCTGCCCGTAGTGGCGCTCGCTCCACGTAAACTCGCCATAAATGTCGCGTGCATAAGGGTCGAGCAATAACTTATGAGGATTAAAAAATAACCCTTTTTGAGGTGAATAGTCACCATCAGCTCGAAAGCCATACAACGCACCGGCTTTTAAAGGACTAACACGTAATGTCCACACTCCCCCTTCATTCATTCGCATGGGCAGTGTGAGAATTTCTGAATGACCGCTGCTGTCAAATAAGCATAAAGATAGGCTGTGTGCCTGGGGTGCATAGACGGCAAAGTTAACCCCATCCCCCTGCACCGAGGCGCCTAACGGCATCGTTACCCCTGTTTCAAGTGCAACACTATGACTCATCGCTCACCTTCTTAAGGTACACAGTTGCAAGGCCTGGTAATGACACGACCACGCTCTGTGTAAACCCATGATTGAGCATATTTTGAGTTAAAATAATCTGTTCAGGATCGCTTGTTACCTCAACCCCTGAGCCAAAAAATTCGGGTTTGTCTGTATTCAAGATCACTTGATAACGCCCTGCTTTTGGCACCCCGATAACGTAATCATGGTAAACCTGTGGGGTTAAGTTGCTCACAACCACAACAAAATCATCAGCTTGTTTTGCATAACGAATAAAGCTAAAAATGCTTTGTGCTGAGTTGTTGCTATCGAGCCACGCAAACCCCGCGGGGCTAGTATCTTGCTCGTAAAGTGCGGGTGTATTGCAATACACTTTATTGAGCGCTTTTATTGTTTCTTGAACACCACGATGACTCGTGTGCTCCAGTAAATGCCAGTCAAGAGATTGATCATGATTCCATTCTCGACGCTGGGCAAACTCAGCTCCCATGAATAACAACTTTTTACCTGGGTGAGCCCACATAAAGGCGTAGTAAGCGCGTAAATTTGCAAATTTCTGCCAGTCATCACCTGGCATTTTTTCAATTAAGGAACCTTTGCCGTGCACTACTTCATCATGGCTTAATGGCAAGACATAATTTTCGCTGTAGGCATACACCATCGAAAATGTCATTTCATGATGATGGTGAGCACGATACAAAGGATCGCGTTGCATGTAGTGCAAACTGTCGTTCATCCACCCCATGTTCCACTTATAGCCAAATCCTAAGCCATCATGCTCAACGTGTCTGGTTACGCCTGGCCATGCTGTCGATTCCTCAGCAACCATCATTATGCCGGGGTTATTAGCATAGCAGCGCAAATTAACTTGCTTTAGACATTCTATTGCTCCGAGGTTTTCGCGCCCACCATATTGGTTCGCAACCCACTGCCCTTCTTCACGGCTATAATCGAGGTAAAGCATGGATGCCACGGCATCAACCCGTAAGCCATCAATGCCAAACTCGTGTAACCAATACATGGCATTGGCTATTAAAAAGCTGCGCACTTCAGCACGGTCGTAGTTATAAATGTATGTATTCCAGTCAGGGTGGAATCCTTGCCGTATATCGGCGTGTTCATATAAGTGCGAGCCGTCAAAGCGATGCAAGCCATGAGGATCACTTGGAAAGTGCCCAGGGACCCAATCAAGAATAATCCCTAAGTTAGCCTCATGGCATTGTTGTACAAAGTAAACAAAGTCGTCAAAACTACCGTAACGACTTGTCACAGCAAATAAACCAACAGGCTGATAGCCCCACGAACCATCAAACGGGTATTCACTAATTGGCATTAACTGTAAGTGAGTAAACCCGAGTGCTTTGGTATAGGGAATCAAATTATCAGCTAATTCACGCCACGTTAGATACCGGCTACTATCATCTCTGCGCTGCCAAGAGCCCGCATGTACTTCGTAAATACTAATAGGCGATTCAATACTGTTACGCTTTGCACGATTTTTAAGGGCGTGCTCATCAAGTTTTACGGTTGCTTTGCTAGCGTGTAAAACCGATGCTGTACCCGGTGCTTGCTGCATTTTAAATGCAAACGGGTCGGCTTTATCGAGCACTTCACCCATTAGAGTAGTTATTGCAAATTTATAGCACTGATCTTCTTTAAGCCCTGCAATAAATAACTCCCATACGCCACTTGCTGGGTGAAAACGCATAAAGTGACGCTGGCGTTGCCAAAAGTTAAATTCACCAATAACCGATACGCTGCTAGCATTTGGCGCCCATACGGTAAAGCGCACGCCCTCTACACCTTGCTGTGTAGTAAAATGCGCGCCAAAATGGCGATAAGCATGCTCTAAACTGCCCTCATTAAACAAATACATTGCTTGTTCATCGAGCGTGCTCGCAAAACTATATTCATCGTAGTGTCTGTGGCTCGCTTTGTCGGCGTAACTCACATCTAACTGGTACTCAGGGACTGATGTGCAATCAATCGTTGCTACAAATAAATCACTTTCCCCTTGCCTTTGAGCTGCAATCTGCTGCGACCCCATAACAACAGATACCATAGTGGCACCCGGTAAAAAACAGCGCACTTCATAACGGCTATCATTAATTTTATGCGGTCCTAAGAAACTAAAAGGATCTTTAAAACAACCTGCTGACAACGCCTCGATTTGCGACTGATAAATCAGTGGTTGTGCACTTTGCTCTTGACGAACACGACTTCGCATTTATTGATTCCTTATAGAAATTAAACTGGCTAAAAATGACTGCTGCGAATGCATAATTTGCTGCGTCGGGCGCGACAATAAGCGCCGCCAGTTGGGGTATTCTTTATCCGTTCCGGGAATATTCACCGGTAAAATTTGCTGATCTAAATCATCTATCTGAATGGTAAACAATCGAGCGGGTGCTGCCGCAAGGCAACATGCTAATGCTTGGTATACTACAGAGGCCTCTGTATCTAAGGTCAGCTGCTGAGAAGTTTCGCGCATGATGAAATTAAGCATACGTTGCTTTTCAATCTCTCTGGCTTCGAGCAAGGCGTTGCTTTGCGCTTCATCAATTAAGCTATACTGTTGTTTAACAGTTATATCGTGCCCTGTCCACCAGCCATTAAAGGGGGGGACATCATGATTAGCAATCATCAGTAAGCTATGTGGAGCAAAATGTTCACTGGCTAAAAACTCACCATTGTGATCTTTTTCAAAGTAAAATAAGCCATTAGAATATATAGCACTGCTTTTCAATGCATCACGCACTTCGGTGGGCACAACCCCTAAATCTTCGCCTATAACCACGCATTGGTTAAGATGTGACTCTATTTTTAAAATAGCTAACAAATGCTCAAAAGGGTAATAAACATAGCAACCATCCTGTTGGCCTTGATTATCAAAACACCACCAGAGCCTGCGAATAGCCATAACATGGTCTATTCGCAACCCACCCACATCTTCCATATTGGTGCGAATAAGCGATCGATAAAACGCAAAATTATCTTTACTTAATTTTTGCGGGTTGAGTGCAGGTAAGCCCCAGTTTTGTCCTTGTTCAGCCCATGGGTCTGGCGGTGCGCCAACATTTGCACCATGAGAAAATAGCTCATCTTGGCTACGGTATTCACTGCCGTCACCCGCACACCCCACCGCTAAATCGTTGATGAGACCAATATCCATACCACATTCATTCGCTATTTGCTGGCATAGGTTAAGCTGTAAATGCGCTTGCCATTGCAAGTAGCTAGCGTATTCATTATCACCCACCACCAGCGTTGCTAAACTGTGTTTGTGAGTTAGGCAAAATGCTTCGAATTGTGCTTTACGCTCAACCGATGCTGTCTCACGAAAGTGATGATACAAACAGCTAAATAATTGGTATTTAAAATCACTGACACTTGTGTAATCAATGTATGTATCGGTGCCTTGCGGTTTTTCATTAAGCAGCTTTTCGAGTGCCAAATTATCTTTAGCGTCTTCGCATAATGACAATGCAATATAAAGCGGATTTAATAACGCACGACTATTAGGGCTATACGGACTGGCTCGCTCAGGGCTGTGTTCAAACAATAAATGCAATGGATTTAATAAAATATAATCCATACCATTGGCCGCAGCTTCGCGCATTAGCGACGCTAAATCTGCAAAATCGCCGATACCTAAACCGTGCGCGTTAAATAGGCTATATAGCTGTATCGACACACCCAAGCGCTTTTTATCATCCACTGTAAAGCACTGTTTTGGCATGATCCACAGCTCAGAATGTGCTTCTTGATCAGCCACTGTAATCACAGCATCATGATAGCCTATGGGCATGTCGGGTAAGGGAAGCGCTACTTCAAGGTAACGAATATCATTAAAACGGTAATCACCTGTCACGCTCAATTCGTGCAAGTTCTCTCGACTAACAACAATATCGAGCGATGGCAGGCGTAACTCACAGCCGCGTGATAAAAGACGCTCATCAACTCGCACTCGTAAAAAGGGCTCATCTGACTCAATAAGGCTAACGTTAGGTAATAACGTTAACCACGTTCCTGCATCCAGGGCAAAGTTGAGCTGGTTAATGGTGTCTGTATCAGTGCAATCGATACCACAACAACTGAGTGCACTGCGGCGCGTACTTTCATCAAAAACGACGTGCTCGCCAGTGTACTTTGTATATTCGTAACCGATACCATGCAGATAAAATAACTGCGCAAGTGACTGCATTAATACACCTAAGCGCGTTGAGTGTTAACAATACTGTTTTCGGTACCAAAACCGTTTGGAATATACCCATCAGCTTGATGATCGTTATCCCAAACTTGGCCATTGATCAGATAGCGGAAATGAAATTCTTTATCCAATGGCAGACGTTGCTTACACTTGAATACTTGTTCTTTTTTACTGAACTTCATTGGCACAGGTTGCCAATCTGTAAATTCAGCAACTAATTGCACATCTTCAGCATCAGGGTGCTGAAATTCAAAGGTGACTTCTGTTTCGTCTTTAGTCTTAAAAAAACGTTTACTTAACATAGTGGGCTCCAATTCAACCAATCGGTAAATTAATCCTTGCCACAGTGCCGTGTTCAACTACTCAACAGACGGAGGCTGTGCGTTACATGATTTAAAACAACGTCCAATCTAAAGCATGCATTTTGCTTTAGTTAATCAAATCTATATTTACGCATTATGACAGTGCAATTTTTTATTTTTCGCACCATTTCAGTGCGCAAAATAAATAAAAGTACTCAAAATCATATTGCTTATTCAATAAGAGCAATAACCGAACCAAGTTGAAAATAAAATACACTTAATTTTCAGGCTCTTTTATTGTTTTGATCAGCGCATACTCATAAAAGTAGTTAACAAGTAGACAGGGGTAAAGTGAATAAAATTTAAGTCAAAAATAGAGTAAAAACACTAACGTAGATGCAAAATTTTTCATTTGCAAAACTATTAACAAATTAATTACATTAAAAAGACTTTGTCTATTTTAGTGACAAACAATATACTGAATAACTCAGAAGTGGGTTAAAAACTATTTTACCCGGGATGGTAGCGACTAATGACCAACGCGTTTCGTACATTATCTATTTGTATTATTACCTTAATTGCATTTGTGTATGGTTTAAATATTTTATTAACGAAACAAGTTAATGATTTAGCACATTTCAATAATAATACGCAGTTACAATCTCAGCCAAAAGTAAACACTCAGCTAGAATCTGCACCGTGGTATAATATGGTGTTTAGAGGTCAGCAACTCATTAACAAAGATGAGCTGCAGTATGTTGTAGTCAAATCAACACCCACTTCATTTATTACTATCAGTGCATCATCCCTGTTTTGGTCAACGCTCCTCTCGCCCATCAATATCAGTATATTTTTATTGCTCGGTTTAGCGATTAGTTGGCTTATCAATATAAAAAGACAAACAGAAAACGATACACACACCTTAACTGAGCTCAATAATCAACTATCAAACCTTCTCAAATCCTTACATTTAGCGCGTAATAACGATACAAGCCAACCAATAGTAAGCCAGCTAAAAACACACATTCATACATTAAGCTCACACATTACGACCTACACCCACGAATCGCAGGTCAGTATCTGCCAAGACAAATTAACGCTGTTAATTGACCGCCATGCCTATATTGAACATTTAACAAGGCAATTAAGTCTGGCTGAAATCGATAAGTTAAATTGCGCGTTATTATTCATCGATTTAGATGGGTTTAAACAAGTTAACGATTCATTCGGCCACAGCTTTGGTGACGAAGTGCTTATTCAAGTTGCAGCCCGTTTAACCAGTGTGGTACGCCACCATAAACTTAATAATGTGTCTGCTACAAATGGGCTTGAACAAAACTTAGCGCGTCTAGGCGGTGATGAGTTTTCAATCTTTATAAGTCAGCTCGACCACAAAGATAAAGCCCTAGAAATTGCGCAAAATGTATTGCAAGAAATCGAACGCGATTTTGTGCTCGGCAATAAACTGATTAAAATTAGTGCAAGTATTGGTATTGCCGTTTATCCCGATAGTGCAGCAACGCCCCATGCATTATTACAAATGGCCGATGTTGCAATGTATCGCGCTAAAACAGATGGTCGCGGTATCTTTAAGGTGTACTCCCCCGAAATGGGCAATAAAATGCGCCGTTATCACTATTTACTTGAAGAAATGCGTTTGGCGATTGCCTGCGAGAACTTTCATTTATCGTTCCAGCCAATTGTGCACGTAGAAAACTGCACTATCGATTACTTTGAAGCTCTCACCCGCTGGGATCATCCGGTAGAAGGCGCAATCGCACCTGCTGAGTTTATTCCTATTGCCGAAGAATCGAACCTGATCCTCGAACTAGGCGATTGGATTTTACTCGAATCATGCAGACAAATGTCAGCGTGGTATAACGCAGGGATGAAAAAAGTTAAAATATCGGTGAATATATCAGGCATTCAACTTAAACACCGCGCTGTGTATGATTGGGTAATGAACATATTGGCTAAAACAGGCTTGCCTGCAAGTGCCTTAATGTTAGAAATAACCGAATCAACACTTATTACAGCCAGTAAACACATTATTCAGCAACTTGAGAAATTACGAGCCAGTGGCGTCACTATTGCAATTGATGACTTTGGAACGGGTTTTAGCTCGTTAAGCACGCTGGCTGATTTACCAATCGACGTCATTAAACTCGATCGTCTGTTTATTGCCCAAGCGAATAGCAATCCTAAATACAATGAAATACTGCATTCAATCAGTGAGCTTGGCCATAAATTAGGACTAAAAATTGTGGCTGAGGGTGTCGAAGAATTTGCCCAGTTTGAACTCGTAAAATCAATGGGGATACGCAGTGTACAAGGTTATTTAGTCAGCCACCCAGAATCATCAGTGAATGTTGGACACAAAGTCTTGCAAGACAATATTAACTTTATGGCCGCGACAGGAACTGGGGTATGGAATATACAAAGATAAAGATTGTAGGGTATACTACTTTACATCTTCCAAAGCCATTTCCTTGTTAATGTTAAAGAAAAGCGTATTCACCTTTTTTATCCTTGCCGTGACTGTTGTTGCAGCGCTGGTCGGGTCTTCTATTTACACCCTTTACAGTAAAAAGCGATTAACTGTTGATCCTAAAGTCAAAGAAATCTCTGGTATTGAATTTGATAAATACAAACGGCTTTGGGCAATAAACGACAGTGGCGATAAGCCCAAGTTATACCGCCTTAACCAAGATGGTTCAATTGCCAAAGAAATCCTTGTCACTAATGCCAAAAACATTGACTGGGAGGACATGACCCAAAACACCTTCGGGCATTTCTTCTTAGGCGATTTCGGCAATAATAAAAACGACAGAAAATGGCTAACAATTTATAAAATCGAAAACCCCATTGATATCAAAGGGGACACAACTGAAGCCGAAATCATCAAATTCACCTATCCAGAAATGGATGGCACCCCTATTGAGCCTGACAAACGAAACTTTGACCTAGAGGCCTTTGTCGCCTTCGGTCGTCATTTATACTTATTTACTAAAAATAGAACAGAACCATTTGATGGTATAACGAATGTCTATAAAGTAGGCGATCACGCTGCTAATTTTGACGCTGAGCTGATTGATTCATTTCAGACCTGTACCACATTAGAAAAGTTATGTTGGATCACCTCCGCGGCTTTAAGCCCCGATAGAACTAAGTTGGTTCTTCTCGATTCAACAAGTATCTGGCTATTTGAAAACTTTAAAGAAGACAAATTCTTTTCGGGTGATGTATCACGTATCGACCTAGGTATCGTTACTCAAAAAGAGGCTGTCACCTTTTATGATGACAACACCATCGTGTTTACCGATGAAGAATTTAAAGGCATTGGCGGCAATGCCTACGTCATAAAACTGGATGAAGTTGAAAAGAAAGTTATTCGTAAAGCAAGCAACTAACCCAACATTAAGCGCTAAATGGCCCTATTAGCGCTTAAACTTTGTTTCTAATATTACCGACGAAGTTGTTCTTTCTACTCCATCTAGATTACCTATATCATCAAGCAAATGACTCAATTTTTCGAGGTTTTGAGCTTGTACGACTGCAATCAAATCAAATTCACCACTAATCGCATAAAGCTGAGAAATTGCGTCAATTTGCTTCAGTTCTATATTCGTTTTTGTGGTTAACTTTTGTTTCACCTTAATTGATACATGCGCTGAGACCATTTGGCTTAAATAGGCATCACCGTAATCAACGCTATACCCTTTGATCACACCCGACTCTTCCAGCCTTAACATCCTACTTTGTACCGTAGAGCGTGATAAATTTAAGGCTCTTGCTAAATCCGACACACTTGCGCGAGCGTTAGTTTTTAATATCGCAAGCAACTTTTCATCTTGAGGAGTTATCATTTTGTTTAATTCTTTCGTCAATTTGCTTTTTATTTTAGTCAATTTACACAAAATAGCACTGCAAATTTAAGTTCGCAAACCAGATAATATAAATAATTGATAAGAAAAATAATCTCATCGTGCGTAACTAGGCAGGAACGGCTTAACTAACCTAGTTTTTGCAATTTTAATTTTTTCATATTAAGCCAGATTTAGGTGCAACACATGCAAGTAACAAGAGAATTATTCAACGACGTAATGGTGCCAAACTATAACCCTTCAGAGGTTATCCCAGTTCGTGGCGAGGGTTCACGCGTGTGGGATCAAAACGGTAAAGAGTTTATCGACTTTGCAGGTGGTATTGCAGTGAACTGCTTAGGTCATTGTCACCCTGCCCTTGTTAATGCATTAAAAGAGCAAGGCGAGAAAATTTGGCATTTATCAAATGTAATGACGAACGAACCGGCATTGCGTTTGGCTAAGAAGCTCACTGATGCGACCTTTGCTGATAAGGTTTATTTTGCAAACTCAGGGGCAGAAGCAAACGAAGCAGCTTTAAAACTCGCGCGTCGTTGGGCATTAGATGTACATGGTGAACAAAAGAATCAAATTATTGCCTTTAATAAAGGCTTTCATGGCCGTACATTTTTTACTGTTACGGTAGGTGGTCAAGCGGCGTATTCTGATGGCTTTGGTCCAAAACCAGCTGCCATCGATCATTGTGATTACAATGACCTTGCTGCATTTGAAGCGCTTATCAGCGACAACACATGTGCGGTTATGATGGAACCTTTGCAAGGTGAAGGCGGTATTATTTCACCAACTAGCGACTTTGTTGAAGGGGTCCGCGCATTATGTGACAAACACAACGCACTTCTCATTTTTGATGAAGTACAAACGGGTGTTGGCCGCACAGGCGCTCTATACGCTTACCAAGATTTAGACGTAACACCTGATATCCTAACAACAGCAAAAGCACTGGGTGGTGGCTTCCCTATCGGTGCCATGATCACCAAAGCTGATATTGCCGAGCACCTAAAAGTAGGGACACATGGCTCTACTTATGGCGGTAATCCATTAGCGTGCGCTGTAGCTGAAGCGGCATTCGATACAGTTAACACACCAGACGTGCTTGCTGGAGTTAAAGAGCGCGAACAACTTTTACGTGATGGCTTAAAAGCCATTAACGAAAAATACGACGTATTTAGTGAAGTACGTGGTAAGGGTCTATTATTAGGTGCAGTGCTTAACAGTAAATATGAAGGCCGTTCTCGTGACTTCCTCGTTGCAAGCACTCAGCACGGTTTAATGAGCCTAGTTGCTGGCACAAATGTTGTGCGCTTTACGCCTTCTTTAGTGATCCCACTTGAAGATATCAAAGAAGGTTTAGCACGCTTTGAAAAAGCGGTTGCAGACGTTGTAAACGGTTAATCCAAGTTGGCGTGCTGTTAATTCAGCACGCCATCGGAGAGCAATGAATGCAAGTATTACGTCCAATTACTGCAAATGATTTTGCAGCTTTAAAGCAAATTGCCATTGAATCGGGCCATGGTTTTACCTCACTCCCGGTTGATGACAATTTATTGCTAGAAAAAATTGACCGCGCTGAACGCAGTTTTGCCAAAGACATCAACAAACCACATGATGAAACCTATTTATTTGTTTTAGAAGACAGTAAAACCGGTCAAGTCATTGGTACCACAGCCATTGAGGCTGCGGTAGGTATGTCGGTCCCACTTTATCATTATCACTTAGGTAAAACAGTCCATCATTCTCGCACGCTTAACGTGTATAACACGGTTGATATTTTGAGCATGTGTAATGATTACACAGGCTGTTCCGAAATTTGTACCTTATTTTTACGTGAGCAAAACCGTAAAGGGTTAACCGGACGATTTTTATCACGCTCGCGCTTTTTATTTATGGCGCAGCACAGTGAGCGTTTTGCAGACACCGTTATCGCAGAAATGCGCGGTGTCAGTGATGAAAAAGGACATTCACCCTTTTGGCAATGGTTACAAGAACACTTTTTTAGTATTGAGTTCCCACAAGCAGATCACTTAGTGGGCTTGGGCGATAAAGTATTCATTAGCGAACTCATGCCAAAATACCCAATTTATGCCAACCTTTTAAGCAAAAAAGCGCAAGCTGTGATTGGTAAAGTGCACGAAAAAACCAAACCAGCACTCAAATTACTCGAAAAAGAAGGTTTTGAGCATCGCGGCTATGTTGACCTATTCGATGCAGGCCCCACGGTAGAAGCAAAACTTGGCAATATTCGCAGCGTTCGTGAATCACAGGTATGCCCTATTACCATTGCTGAACTGGCGCATATAAACGAAAAAAGCTCAGACACATTGGCAATCTGCAATCAAGGTGTGAATGACTTTAGAGCCACATTCACAAAGCATGCTCATTATAACCACGCGAAACACACGCTTATTGTCAGCCAAGAAGTGGCCAATGCACTTAAATTAAAACAAGGGGATGCAGCGCGATTTTTCCGCCTGTAGCCGCTTAAGGAGATTACGGTGAGTCAAATAACTCAAGATACGCAATTAATAAATAACCAGTGGCAGCATGGTCTAGGCCACGAGTTCAACTCTGTTAACCCAAGCAATGGTGATATTGTTTGGCAAGGCAAAACAGCCACAGCAGAGCAAGTGGATGCTGCCATAAAAGCAGCACGAGAAGCACAACTAGACTGGGCAGACAAAACCGTTGATGAACGCATTGCAGTATTAGAGCGCTTCGCAGACCAATTAAAAGAACATAGCGAAGAGTTTGCAACAATTATTGCCCGTGAAACCGGTAAGCCATTATGGGAAACGCGCACTGAAGTAGGCGCGATGACCGGTAAAATTGCTATTTCAGTTAAAGCATACCACGAACGTACTGGCACAACCGAGAACCCAATGCCAGGCGCCAAAGCGTTTATTCGACACAAACCACACGGTGTTGTCGCAGTGTTTGGCCCTTACAATTTCCCTGGTCACTTACCAAATGGCCACATTGTTCCTGCTATTTTAGCGGGTAATACCGTGGTGTTTAAACCTTCTGAACTGACCCCCCATGTTGCAGAGTTTACATTAAAACTGTGGCTAAAAGCCGGTTTACCAGCAGGTGTCATCAACCTTGTACAAGGTGAAGTGGATACTGGGATTGCCCTTGCCAGCCATAAAAATATTGATGGTTTATTCTTTACCGGCAGCTCAAACACAGGTCACCTATTACATAAACAATTTGCAGGCAACCCAGGTAAAATTTTAGCGTTGGAGATGGGCGGTAATAACCCGCTTATTGTAAAAGATGTCGCTGATATCAACGCTGCGGTTCACGATATCATTCAATCAGGTTTTATTACCTCAGGTCAACGCTGTACCTGTGCACGCCGATTATTCATTGAGAATACACAAAATGGTGATGCTATCTTAGACAAATTAGTGGCAGCAACTAAGCACATTGTCGTCGCAGATAGCTTTAGTGAAGAGCAGCCATTTATGGGCGCAATGATCAGCGAAAAAGCAGCGCTTGGCATGGTTGCTGCGCAGCAACAACTTATTGAAATGGGGGCAACTTCCCTTGTTGAACTAACACATCTACAACCGGGCACAGGCTTTGTAAGCCCAGGAATTATTGATGTGACGAATGTAAAAGAGATGCCTGATGAAGAGCACTTTGGACCACTCATCAAGGTATATCGCTATACAGACTTTGATAGCGCGATTGAAGAGGCAAATAACACCGCATTTGGTTTATCTGCCGGTTTATTAAGTGATGCAAGTGCAGACTATGATCACTTCTTAAAACGTATTCGTGCTGGTATTGTTAACTGGAATCGTCCAATAACAGGGGCTTCTAGCGCCGCACCGTTTGGTGGTATTGGGGCAAGCGGAAACCACAGAGCAAGCGCATACTATGCAGCAGACTACTGTGCATACCCTGTTGCTTCTGTAGAGGCCGACAAAGTTAACTTACCTCAAACCCTTGCGCCGGGCTTAATTATTGAATAATTGATTGGCGGTCTTACCGCCTTAAATGAAGGAATTTAAAATGCACACAGATGTAAATGCCCTATTTGAAAAACTATGGGATAACTATTTATCAGTTACGCCTTCGGCAGTGAAAGTTCATGAGTTACTGGGTTCGACACAAAAAGATGATGTAATAAACGACCACATTGCATTACGTACTTTTAACCATGAAAAGATTGGCCTCGAAAAGCTCGCAGCCCACTTCTTAGCCGTGGGCTATAAAGAGTGTGGTGAATACCACTTCGAAGCAAAAAAACTGTATGCAAAGCACTATGAACATTCAGATCCGAAACAACCTAAAGTGTTTATTTCTGAATTACTTGTAGAGCAATGTTCAGCAGAGTTACAAGCCATTGTTAACGACATGGTAGAAAAAATTGATGCCGATGCCGTCACTGCTGATGACTTTTTATACTCAGGGACTCATTGGCAAGTAAGCTCAGACACTTACAAAAAACTATTAGCTGAGAGTGAATATGCAGCGTGGATGTCAGCATGGGGCTACCGTGCCAATCACTTCACAGTTAGCATTAACGAACTTGCCAAGTTTGATAACATTGAGAGCGTAAACCAAGCATTGAAAGACGCAGGCTTTGCACTCAATACCTCTGGCGGTGAAATTAAAGGCTCACCAGAGGTACTTCTTGAGCAATCATCAACTTTAGCTGATGACAGTGAAGTAGAATTTAGTGATGGTAAAATGGCAGTACCAAGCTGTTTTTACGAGTTCGCGCTACGTTATCCAAAACCCGATGGCGAACTTTACACGGGCTTTGTGGCGGCCTCTGCTGATAAAATATTTGAAAGTACCAATGCACGCTAATTAGCGGCAAGGTTCTGCAATTATAGAATTGATAAATCCCCTTTTTAAAGGGGATTTTTTTCGTTTAACAAACAATATTAATCCATAGAATAAATATTATCAATCGATTTATACCATTGAAAAATAACAATAAAAAATTATTTTTATTTTCCTAAAAAATTTTATTGCACAAATAAAAAACCAGATCTATTATCTCGCTGCTTCTTGATGATAGCCAATCCGAGTACATTACAAACCCTGTTTGTAGCAAGGCGATAGAGCAACTATCCAAGAGTGAATTTGATTGCACACCCTGTATAAATATGTGCGCTTTTAATGACACTCAACTGACTCGGACTTCCATTTTTACCGAGCGGTTGCTTAATTGCCGGAGAGTAAAATGGCTATTTCAACACTTACACAAGACTTAACAATCAAAGTACCTGCAGCTACGGTTGCTGCAAACCAAACATTACATTTTGCACAATCGTCGAATCAACTTATTGAGCAATTAGTTGCACAACACGGTGCCCCGCTAATGGTTTTAGACTGCGAGTCTGTTCGCCAACAGTACCGAGCTTTAAGCCGTGCTTTGCCGGGTGTGACTTTATACTTTGCACTGAAACCACTCCCGCATGCTGCTGTTGTACGAACTTTACTTGAAGAAGGTGCAAGCTTTGACTTAGCAACCAGTGGGGAAATTGATTTAGTTGCAAACCAAGGCGTGCCCAGTGAGCGTACTATTCACACTCACCCAATAAAACGCGATGCAGACATTCGTGATGCGCTTGAATACGGTTGCAATGTGTTTGTGGTTGATAACATCAACGAACTCGAAAAGTTCATTGCATACAAAGACGACGTTGAACTTCTTGTTCGCTTAAGCTTTCGTAATGCAGACTCATTTGCTGATTTATCGAAAAAGTTTGGTTGCAGCCCTGCAATGGCGATTGACATTATTACCTACGCACAGCAACTGGGTATTCGTATTAAAGGTTTATCGTTCCATGTTGGTTCGCAGACAGCAAACCCAAGCAAGTACGTTACAGCAATTTCAGCATGTAACCACGTAATTAATGAAGTGACAGCGCTGGGATTACCTGCATTAAGCACGCTTGATATTGGTGGCGGTTTCCCTGTGCCTTATAACAAAGATGTACTGCCTATTGATGAGTTTTGTGCGCCAATAAACGACGCGTTAGCGCAATTACCAGACACCGTTCGTGTAATTGCTGAACCCGGCCGCTTTATTGTTGCCGGTGCCGTCACCAGTGTTGCATCAGTCATGGGTCAAGCTGTACGCGAAGGCAAACCATGGTATTACTTAGATGATGGTATCTATGGCTCATTCAGTGGTTTACTTTTTGACGAAGCGAGTTACCCGATTGACTCATTAAAACAGTCAGGCGAGCGCGTAGAATCGGTACTGGCAGGCCCAACATGTGACAGTATTGACGTAGTAAGCGAGTCAATTATGCTACCAAAACTAAACAACGGTGATTTAATCATCAGTCGCATGATGGGTGCATATACATTAGCAACCGCAACCGACTTTAACTTTTTTAAACGTGCAGAAGTCATTGTGTTAAACGATGTTGTACACGTTGATGCACTAACAGGTTAACAAGTTCCTCGACAAAGCATGCAAGGCAAACATGCTTTAACTCTACAAAACGCAGCTGCTCATTCCAGCTGCGTTTTTTTATTAAAAAAGCCTTTTCAAATGAAAAGGCTTTAATTATTAAACGACTTAGAGTGCTGTCTTAAAACTTAAAGCTTGCGCTTAAACGAACATAACGCGGCTTTTGATAGTTAGTTGCTAACAAGTAATCTGGGTTAGCTGCACCTCGATAACCACCAAAATCCGGATCATATGCTGAAATAAACTCTGCAGTTTCATTGTATTCCGTTATTTCATCATTGTTGAATACATTGAATACATCCGCTCTAAATGTTAAGTCATGCTCAGAAATTTTCATGTTATATTGCAGACTTAAATCTAGGTTCCAAGTGTTTGGTGTGCGTCCTGCACTGCCACGAGGCACTAGCTCACCGTCTTTATAGAATGCTTCTGCACCATATAAAGATGCAAAGGCATCAGTTGGGTGTAGACCAAATGCTCCATAAGGACGACCAGTACGCCAGAAGAAATTAGAACCCATTGTTAGGTTTTCTGTAATTTCATAAGCAAACTGCATCTTAACCTGATGGCGTCTGTCATTTGGTAAGTTACCAGACGCACCATCCGTTAAGCCTGGTTGGTCAAAGTTAGTTGTTAAACCAGCATCGGTCTGTTCATTATCTGAACGAACATAACCTTCATTATTACCCCAGCTATGTGACCATGTGTAGGTAAAGTCTAACATCCAGCCATCAGCCCATGCTTTATTGAAGTTCACATCAACAGCACCATACTGACGCTCAGCTTTAGGATAGCCTAAATCTGAATTTGGAATCGTGTAGGCTCCGTATGCAAGTGGACCATCGCCATCAGGGTCAGTGGTAATTGTTACGTCTTCACCTGGATTTGTTAGTACATAATAATGGAAACCATCACACATGGTACATGAACTACCAAACTCTCGCTCAACATAATCGTTAAAGCCTTTATCGATAGCGATATCTTCTAATGAGCTTTTCAAGTCACGGTATGTTGCTTTTACACCCATACTCCAATCTTCAGTTAATACCGTTTGGAAACCTAAGATAAACTCATCTTGATACATTGGCTCAATGTCAGCGTTAACTGTTTCATCCGTGCCTTTTAACGTACCATCAGCAAGGATATCTTTTGCCGACAATGCTTCTCCAAGAATAGGCGCCTTCGAAATATCATCTGCAATTCCTAACACTTCGAAAAACTGACGAGTGTACAGTTCATCACCAGCTAGACGAATGTTGGTATTTGTTGCAACTGGTAAGAAGTAACGACCGTAGTTTGCAAATACTTTAAACTCGCCTTCACCGAATGGGTCCCAACTTGCACCTAAGCGCGGCGCCCATTGATCTGACACATCAACAAATTTTTGATTTTCTTTATTATAGTTTTCGAAGGTTTCATTACGTAAACCAAGTGATAGGGTTAAGTTATCGGTCACTGTCCACGTATCAGTAATATAGTATGCAGAGCTTTTCGTTGTGAAATCACCGTTGTTTATATAAAACTCTTGGCGAACCACACCACAGCTAGACGGATCACCGGCTTTCACAGCATCTAAATCATCACAGCCTTGATAACGATAAGCAACACCACCTGAACGTTGAGTATTCTCAGTAGAATCAAGCTCTTCATAATCTAGACCAAAACGTAGTGTATGAGAATCTGTCGCATACCAGTCAAAATCAAGACGATATGCAGTACGTTTATCTTCTTGTAAACTAGGCGAGCTTAAGGCCCACTCGCCTAAATCAGTACCGCTAAAGCGCTCGTAAACCATAGGGTATTCACCAAACGGACTCGAACCAGCGTTTACATTACTGTAGTTCGCTTCGTTAATTCCACCCATCGCACTGACCGTTAAAGTGTCAGATAAAATACCTGTGTATTTTAATGAATAAGTCTTACCACCGCGTTTTAAAGTATAGTCACCTCGACGGCTAGTAATTTGACTTGCCTCTGGATCCCAATTGTATTTAATACTATCAAGATCACTTGAACTATCCCAACCCGTGAACTCTAAGATGTGATCATCTGTAATATAGTAATCAAGTTTAAGTGCTACAAATAAGTCGCCTGACTCACGTTCATACTTATTAGAAGTTGATGCATAGTCAGAGACACGTTCGTTGTAATTAACTAAACCAAAAAAGAATAACTTATCTTCAACAATTGAACCGCCAGCCCATAAGTTATAGTCATTTTCACCAACTTTACGCTGACTTTGGTCGCCATTAAAATATTCAGTGCCGTAAAGATCGACCCCTTCCTCTGTACGGTATGTTTGTGGAATGTCTTCTGCCATTGAGCTTGGCTCGAAATAGGTGCTCGCACCCCATACAAATTCATTTGTACCACGTTTGGTTGTCGCGTTGACTACCCCACCAGTAGAGCGACCAAATTCTGCAGAGTAGCCACCGGTTTTAACTTCAAATGTATCGTAAAATTCAAATGGTACATCTGCACCACCTAAACCGTTTCTGAAGTTAGTTACGTTCATGCCATTCACATAGTAACTATTTTCACCCACTGACGCGCCACCAAATGATGCTAAATTACCGAAACCTGCATCACCTTGTGTCGTTCCTGGCGCTAATAATGCAACTGAAGTTACATCACGTGCGACTGGTACGCGTGCCAATAATTCTTGGTCAACAAAAGTCACGGACTCACTTGATGAAACATCAATTGAACTAATTCGATTACCCATCACTTCAATCACTTCAGGTTTTTCTCCTGATGCGTATAGCGTCACAGGTAAACTTGTTTTAACACCCATATTGATTCTTAAACCAGACTCTTGAGCCAGTACATAACCGTCTTTTTTTACAGACACGGTATAAGAACCCGTTGGTAATAGAGGAAAACGGTATGAGCCATTTTCTGATGTAACAAGCGTACGTGTTAGGCCTGTTTCTTCATTTTTTATTTCTATTACAGCCCCTGACAATTGCTGACCCTGGCTAGATTCCACAACACCTGTTAAAAAGCCCGATGATGCACTATCTGCAGCCATTACATTGTGTGCGCTCAATGCACCCATAATAGTCAACGCTATTATGCTTTTTTTATAATTATTAAATCCCATTTGGACACCTCTCGTTATTGTTACCAAAATGTAACATATCTTTTCTATCACTATATCGTTTACAACAACAGTAAGATGAGTAACAAAAATAAAAACATAACGTTAGCATCATGTAAATTAGCGAAAAGGAGGTTATACGGGGGCTGTAAGAAAAACCAGGCTGTTTACATAAAAGAAACAAAAGTATATATCGTAAACAAAAATTTACGATATATACTAAATTTAGATGGAATTTGCTTTATATAATTATTGCATTACTTTTGAGTTTTTTATTCTTAAATAAACAAAGGTTTATAGTCATTCTCAAGTTGTTCAAATGACAAGTTGCCAATAAAACGCCCGAAACTGAGCCACGTAGCTAAACCTCTTAAATCTTTGAAGTGTGGAGGAATAAATTTAGGATCTTCAATCACTCCTAAGTCATGTAATTGTGAGATAAGCCTAAAATCATCAATTGAGATTTTACCGACTAACAATAAATGTAATTGATCAATGCGACCTAACTGAATTGCAACACGGATCAAGTTATACACCAACACAAAACCTTTAATGTAAGCAATGTCTTTCGTAAATGGCAGACCCGTTGCTGTGCTTCCTCTAAAGACACGTTGCGTTAACGTATAGCTGTCGTCTTTACTTAGCCCTTGCGCAATATAATCTCGATAAATATCAACAAACTCTGCACCATCAATTACTTTGGTAATACCTTGAATACGATTAACTAATTTAGCTAACCGCCTTGGTGTTGACTTAAGCGTAATTATTTCTGTCAAAACAGCTAAGCCTTCTTGGGTAACTGTTGAACTTGGGGTGCCCTTACTTAAACAGGTTAAATAAGGTTGA
Source organism: Pseudoalteromonas sp. MB41 (assembly GCF_020966275.1). Lineage (NCBI taxonomy): Bacteria > Pseudomonadati > Pseudomonadota > Gammaproteobacteria > Alteromonadales > Pseudoalteromonadaceae > Pseudoalteromonas > Pseudoalteromonas sp. MB41. Next base: position 40,467 of record NZ_JAJJZF010000011.1, read on the forward strand.
GCTAAACCATTTTGCGTGGTGCCGACGTGGATCCAGCCTTCATGCACTTCAAGAATATCAAGTTCTCGTTGTGAGAATTTCACATCTTGATTCAGCTTAATATTGTCAGCCCCTGCTGCTGCATCACTGACAATACCATCACTTAAAATAACTTCTACATTTATACCCGGCATACTCTGCTTCACTTGCTCAGCCAGAATCTTTACCGCATCCACTGCCTCAATATTTTTTGGGTCATCGGGTAAAATGTCTGCATCAAGCATGCTTTTAAGAGGTTGTTCTAACATCGTAGCCAATTCAGCAAGCGAAGGTTCACCCGCATGGAATAAATCTTTTGGGTGACCAAATAACTCCACCGACAGGTCATGAAACTCGGGGGTTCCACGATATTCAATCATACTAAGTACGGTTTTATACTCTGTGCACATTTTACTCATGTACTGTGCAATAGGATTTAACTGACCGAGTTGACTGATGATATCGCGGTTAAGATCTGAAAATGCTCGGCGTAAATCACTTGGCACAAAACCAAGGTCACGCTGTTGGTAATAGGCTTGGTCAACAGTCGGGTTTTTTTGACATTTATGTTTAAAAAACTCTTCTTTGATCTGTTTATCCCAATTAATCGCATCAAGAATTCTGATCGGAGTTTGTAGGGCGATTAATCGGTCAGATAATTCGCGAGTTTTTGTTAATAATGCCTTATCAATCATGCTTTAAGCTCACAAGTAAATGAGCTTTGAGCATAGGCTAAATTCAGTGAATTACAAAGCAAATTCGCAGCGTTTTGACTAAAATTTTTCGCGTTTTGCAACACGCTTTCCATTCTCAAAGATTAATAAACTTGGCACCGAATTTATCCCATATTCAATAAATAAATCATTACCATAGTCAATTGAAACCGGCATATTGGCGGTGAATTTTTTAACATACTCAGCGACCGCATTATGGTCTGTCCAAAGCTGACTCACTTTTACTTCCACATCAATTCCCTGTACTGCAAGTTCATTAATGTACTTTTGAGCAAGTACACATTGCTTGGCCATTTGTGGACGGGTATCAGCTAAATACCAATCGCACCACGTTGTTGTAAACAACACCGCTTTTTTAGCGTCTTTGGGGATCACTAATTGCGTGCCACTCTTTTGCTTTTCATTAAGCAGCCTTACTTTATCAACTCGGCCATTGTGCGAGAGTAACCGTAACGTATTATCGAGTGGCTGATCGGCATCATGCCCTTGAAAAATCACATTTTGGTTATTATCAATTAAGACATGAAAAGGCGTACCTAAAAACTCATAATGCTTTGCAACCTTCGCTGTATGGTCTGTGTACATAGGCATTGTGAGTGAAAACTGGTTTTCAACTTTCGCAACGGCATCCGCGTTATCATTAAGGTCTATATTGATAGCGATAAACTGAATTTTATCACCGTACTGTTCATAACTTCGTTGAAAATGTGGCATTTGCTGCATACAAGGTTTACACCACGTGGCCCAGAATTTTAAGTAAACAGGTTTTTGTCCAAATAGGCTATTAAGACTAACCTCTTCGCCTGTGTGGGTTTGTAAAGTGAGTGGAGGTTGCGCTGACAACGGACTTCCTATACTCATAAGTAACGTGAATAAAATTGTAATAGCTAAACGGCTCATACGGTCACCTGCAAATAGAAAACAGTTTAGTGGTGGGGTGTCGCTAAGGTATTGTAAATTTTCGACACCCACGGCACTTTTTTTGTTTTTTAATGACCTAACGCAAAACACTGGCGTATGAAAATTCACATTACACAAAATAGCACTAAACTTTTTATAGGTATTTAACGTACTGAGAATAAAAGGAGTCATCATGAAAAATGAATTAGACGGTAAATTAATTCTTTCTGTTTACGAAAAAATTATCCAACACGGTGAAGACCATGAAGACGGCAAGCTCTATGAAGGCATTTGCGCTTTCTCTGATATTGATGGCTACACCGTTTACTTAAAAGGCAGTGGTGTTTTGCTTCGCTTTGGTTTTCATAATACTTATCACCTTGATTACCAACATGAGAAGAATAAAGACGACTTTATAAAGAAAATTCAATTTATTGCTAACGAGGAGCACTAACTTAACAATGTCGCGACGTGTAAAAGCTGAATCAAAGCAGCAAGTTGCTTACATAAATGAGGTAATTAGCGCACTGAAGGATGATCCTCGTAAGTTAGACATCATTCGTAAAAACTTGGACTTTTATCGCGAACAAAGCTTTCTCAAACGAGGTTTCTTGCTAGCAATAGAACGTTTCGATTGGGTCTTTGAAGCCAGTAACGGTGTAGACGAAGTGTGTGCGCAAATTCTTGCCGATGATTATATCGGTAAACGTTTACGCCGTTATCCTTTGCTGTACAAAGGGGTAATCAACCGCACTTAAAACATATCTTATCGCTAAAAACATGACCCAGAGGTCAAAAAATGCTAGGTTAACGCCATTTTGTAATTATGAGAACTGGATATGTCAAAAGCAGTAGATTCACCAACCACAAACGATGGTGATAACAATGGATTGTTTAACAGGTTCCTAGCGACTGTCGAATTTTTAGGGAATATGCTCCCCCACCCAATCACACTCTTTGCAATGTTTTGTGTAGCAATTATTGTTTTTAGCGGTGTTGCAGATTGGTTTGGATTAAGTGCCATAGACCCGCGCCCCGAAGGTGCCGCTGGCCGCGATCCTGATGGTGTGATTGAAGTAGTCAGCTTACTTAGCGCTGAAGGCTTGCAACGTATTGTGACAGGTCTTGTAACCAACTTCACCAGTTTCGCCCCGCTGGGCACTGTATTAGTTGCTCTTTTAGGTGTCAGTGTTGCTGAACATTCGGGACTACTCTCTGCAGCAATGCGCGGTATGGTCATGGGTGCATCAAAACGTTTAGTCACGTTTATGGTGGTCTTTGCGGCAATATTATCAAATACTGCATCTGAGCTTGGTTATGTTGTATTAATTCCTTTAGCCGCAATGATTTTCCACAGCTTGGGGCGTCATCCATTAGCAGGTCTTGCTGCAGCATTTGCAGGGGTATCCGGTGGTTACAGTGCGAATCTATTGCTAGGTACGATTGATCCACTGTTAGCGGGTATTACGACACCCGCTGCACAAATGATTGATCCAAATTATCAAGTAGGCGCCGAAGCTAACTGGTATTTCATGATGATTTCGGTATTCCTAATCGCTATTTTAGGCACTTTCGTTACCGAAAAGATTGTTGAACCACGCTTAGGTAAATACAACCCAGAAGAAGCAAGTAATGACTTACCTAAAAACGATATCGCAGGCTTAACGGCAAAAGAAAAATCAGGATTAAAGTGGGCGGGTGTCTCATTATTGGTTGTATCGCTGTTACTTGCATGGACCATTGTTCCTGACGATGGCATTTTGCGTAACCCTGAAACAGGCTTAGTTGCACACTCACCTTTCTTAAAAGGTATCGTGGTTTTTATTTTTGTCACGTTTGGTATTCCTGGATTTGTCTATGGCCGAATTGTCGGCACGATGAAAAACGATAAAGACGTCATCGATGCGATGAGTAAAAGTATGAGCTCTATGGGCATGTATATCGTCTTGGTGTTCTTTGCAGCTCAATTTGTTGCCTTTTTCAAATGGACTAATCTAGGTACTATTTTAGCTATCAATGGTGCTGCACTTCTGCAAGCTTTAAACCTGACAGGCCCAGAGGTTTTCGTACTCTTTATTTTAATGTGTGCGCTAGTTAACTTGAGTTTAGGCTCATCCTCTGCACAGTGGGCAGTAACAGCACCTATTTTCGTACCTATGTTAATGCTAATTGGCTACGCACCCGAAACCATTCAAGCGGCATACCGTATAGGTGACTCTGTGACAAACTTAATTACACCAATGATGAGCTACTTTGGTTTAATTTTGGCGGTTGCCACTAAATACAAAAAAGACATGGGTATTGGCACACTCGTCGCCACTATGTTGCCTTATAGCATGATTTTCTTTGTCGGTTGGGTTGCCCTATTTTATCTTTGGGTATTTGTATTAGGCCTTCCGGTGGGACCTGAATCACCTATTTATTACCAACCTTAATCACGATTAACGTTTAAAAGCCAAGTAGAATACTTGGCTTTTTTGTTTCGATTGTTGTGAGGCTGTGTATATACTTCTATGATTATTACTCCTGTTCCTATCCTTTATTTTTTATGACGTTACCGATAAAAGTCTGTGCTTTACTATGCTGTGTAATGACTTTCAGTTTGCAAGCAAACCCAACCAAACAGCTTGAAACTGCTTTATCAACGTCTTTAGTACTTACTGATGGCGACAGTATTACCTTGGGGTTTGGTGATTTTGATCCTCAAAAAATATTTAACCCTCACTTTACCAATAAAGATGGCGAGAGCATTGCCCTTCGCAAAAAGTTGCGCTTATACAGTGTTCCTTTCTCATGGGAGGCAAAACAGCCCTACTATGAACATAAGTGGCATATAAACGGCCGGGTCAGTTATTTGAATCAAGCTGATTTCATTTCACTCTTTGACGAAGCCCAATCCGACTCTATTTCTGAAACTGTCTATAGCGCCACGTTTGGCATTAATGCTGAAAAAGCACTCGGCTCAAAATGGTCCTATATTATTGGCTTAAATAGCCACTACCTACATTACGACAATGACTACGATTATAACTCTCAGCAAAGCCGTGACGTATTAAAACCGCTAACCAACAATCTCTATACTAATTTAAACAGTAATGCGCTGGTGTTAAATCCCAGCCTGTCTATGGTTTATAGATTGCCTCGACATTGGGGCTATTATGAATATAAGTTAAATATTAATTATTATTACGGCTGGGCTTTATCACAACCTAACGAAATTGAAAGTGCAAAGCCTGAAACAACACGGATACTTAATGGCATAAAAGCTAAATTTAATATGTTCAAAGTGGGCCCCTTTGAACAAGCTTTCTACATTAAAGGGCAACGCATTGACTTAGGTGGAGACAGCCAAGCTGCGTTTGGCACTGATCACTTTTATGAATATGGCCTTGGCTTTTTGTGGGACAGCCGTCACTGGACCTCATGGTTCGATAATTTTGGTATTGGTATCAATATTCATAGTGGGAGTAGTCTAGAGGGAGCCGCCATTGTGCTTTACTTCAATGAAATTTAGTTACTCAATTTTGATAGTTATTTCTCTTTTAAAGCACAACAATCAAATTTAAAACTAAGATGTACATTTTTAATCCGACAGATTAGAGTAAATACATAAAAGCAGTGTAAAAAGGGATGAAAACACATTTTATCATCCTAAGTAACCACGCCTTTACTGAATAAGTCATCATAGACTGAGCATACGTGCGTGCGAACTGTTTATACCAAACATTAACCTAATTAAAAGAGACATTATGAATAAGCTCATACACTTAGCGTTATTCGCTTTACTGTCGTTTTCAACGATAGCCGCTCAAACAGACGTAACACAACTTGATATTTTAAACTTAAAAGCACAATCAGAGTCTGTTTATACCTCGGGTCAACCCAGCCAAACAGACTTTGCTAAGTTAAAAGACGTGGGGCTGCAAACAGTTATTAACTTACGCGGCGATAATGAAACTAGCTGGTCGGAGAAAGAGTTAGTAAGTGGACTCGGTATGAATTACTACCATATTCCAGTTCGTTCGAAAGCAGATATTACGCTTGAGAATGCCACAAAACTTCAAGCCTTACTGCAAACACATCAACAAGAAACCACCTTATTGCACTGTGCTAGTAGTAATCGTGTCGGTGCTTTGGTTGCGCTTTATCATGCTGTGACACTTAAAAAACCGATAGATGAAGCAATTGAAACCGGTAAACAATGGGGCCTGAAAAGCCTTGAAAGTGTGGTAAGAAATAAAGTTAAAGAAGAGATTGGTCAGCCATAGGCTGACCAACTTAATTAGATCGCTGTTTTTTCAGATTTATTTTTGTTTTTGCTTTCAACTTGCTGAAACATCGCATCAACCAGTTCGATAATTTTATCATTAGCATCAATAAACTTATCTAGCCCACCACCAGTGCGGTAGCTTGCTTGAGCAATCGTTTCTTTTTGCTCAGGATCCATCACCCAAATATTAGCATACGCCATGTACAGGGCGAGATCCCAATGCCAATTAGCGACATAAAAAGCAACTGCATCACAGCCATCCGTGTTAGCCGATGTAATATCCGTTTGGTACGCTTGATGTTTTAAAACATAATTTGCTGGGATAACACGAGTTTTCACGTTATGTTTGGCAAACCCTGATTCTAGCGCCGTTACGACCCCCTCTTTAACAGCTTGATGCTCTGCAATACACACTGTTTTTGGTACTTCGGCTTCAAAATGTGAGACGTCTTGTTTTGCTGCACACCCAGCAAGCACTGTTGCTACCGCAGTAACGACTGATAACTTTAATAACTTCATTGTTTTCCTTACTTATAATTATAACTAAAGCTGCCATGCATAGCTTAGTTTTGTGAAAAATGTTCGTTGATCACGTTCTAGCTCTTTTAAAGAGTCATCCTGATAGCCTTTATCCGAATAACCTAAATAGAACAGGGTTTGTGAATTTATTTTGTATGAATACACTAATTGGCTGGCGAAATCACGGTTAATTTCACTCACGTTAGAAAAATAGGCATCTCTATCACGATCTATGTCTTTAAATTGCAATACCAGCTTGAGCATTGAGCGCATATTAAATTTATAATACACACGTAAATCAGTGAGGTTTGCAGTATAAACGCGTTCATTTTGCTCGTTATCAAGGTAGCTATAACTATGCTCTAATTGAACTTGCCAGTGGTCATTAATATCCCAAGTCATTTCAGGCTCGACACGCACCATCGTGCCAAGTTGCGCATTGCTGTAGTCTATTTTGCTGCCATACTGAGCATACAGTAAAAAGCGGATATCGCGGATGGGCCTAAAACCGCCATAAATATAAGCGATGTTTTGATTAAAGAACTGCCCTGCGTAAAATTCATTGCGGTGAATAAAGCCGATTTCAGTCTGTGACTGCATTTTACCTTTAAAGGTAAAGAAGCCATCGTATTCTTCTTCGAGTAGGTCACCATTTTGTGCCCAGGTTTTATCCCACTCAGCATTATAGCTGTACTCAGTGACAATATCATCGGCATCACGATACCAGGTTTGACCGCCTCCGAGTTGAGCTTGTTTATAGTCAACTTTTGCTTGATAACCTAAGTCAGAGCGATACTCCTCACCAATGTTTTCATAGCTTGCATACAGTTCATAATCACGTTTGGTACGACTAAACTCTACTTTATAGGCCTGATCTGATTGCGTTTCTTCTAAGCCATAAACATCAACTAAAAAATCAGAGTTTTTTGTATCGGTTGTTGCAACTTGGTATTGCAAGCTGTCTGTTTGGTTAAACCAATAACTGCCATCGAGTGATAATACCGAGTTATGATAATCATCATTTTCCCGGTGTGTACTCATAACCCCAATAGTGCCTTTTTGACCAATATCAAATTGATAGCGCCCCACAGCGGCATGAGTTTTATCGCCTAGATTTGCAAAATATGAGCCTTGGTTGGTTGGTAATAACACACTGGTGTTGTCATCATCTGCATATATAAACCCATAGCTGTGGTTACCGGTCTTGCCTGTTAACTTAACGCCTACGTCAGGCTCGGCTATTGTGCGTGTATATAACAACTCGAACTGACTGGTTTTAAAATAGGATGCTCCATCTAAAAAGAATGGGCGTTTTTCAGCATAATAAATCGAGTAAGTGGTGTTAACATCAAGTTCAAGAGAGTCCGCTTCAACTTGCGAAAAGTCAGGGTTAATCGTTGCATTAATCACTGCATCTTGTGTAACGCCCCAGCGTAAATCAAGGCCCGCTTCTGTATCAACATCTCCATTTTGCCAATCACCTGGCAGCGTATTTTTTGTATCATTACGAAGCGCAGTTAAAGTCGGGGTAAGCTGAATATTCATACTTTGTGTCATGTCAGCAAACCCCGTTAGTTTATCAAACTGACAAAAACTGCACTTTACATCACGGTCAAAGCCTACGTTAGACATTTGATAAAACACATCACGCGGATAATTACGCCAAACAGCCAAGCTCCAAGTCAGTTGTTCTTTACCTTTTGGAAAACGCAGTGCCGTAAAGGGAATGCGCATCTCAACCACATAACCCTCATCGGTAATTTGACCCGCACTATCCCAGATTGCATCCCATGATGGGTCTTCCACCCAATCATCGATATCGGTCATGCGCATATCGCCTTGCGCACCTAGTGGGTTTACGTAAAACTCATAACCCGTTCGTTCGTCGTTAAAGGTATCGATCATCAGGGCAACATTATCGTCTTGCCACAGTGTATCTCTGTCACGAAGTGCTGCACGTATTTGTGACGGGTCTGGGTCTTTAGCAATAAAGCCAACGTACAAGTATTGGCCATCTTCATACAGGTAGGCATCGGTGTGTACCGGTGGCGTGCCCTTTTCATTAGGCTCATTCTGATATTTTAGCGGTACTTTTGTTGCTTGTTGCCAATGAGCTTCATCCATAACGCCATCAACACTGATTGATTCTTTAATATGCGCTAAAGCAAACTCCACTTTGTCGCTAGCCGTTGCTAGCGAAGAAATACTGACGCAACTGAAAATTAGGCAGGATTTTACAACACGGGTTATTATTTTTTTTAAGTACAGCATAAACATCCATTTAGACACGTGCGCACAAATTACACGACTTCATTGATTAAAAAAGCAATTGTAATTCAACAAGGTACACTTGTTAATAACAAACCACTCTTTTAACCATAAAAATTAACAAAAACACTCCTTTTGGACTAGTTTTAGGTTCAAAAAAGCCCCATGGCCGAAAGGCGATGGGGCTAATTACGACCAATAAACGCTATTTTTTTAAGCTAAGTTTATTGCCTTTAAGTGATTTTCTCACTTTAGCAATACGCGAGCGGTTCTTGGCTCTGGCTTCGCCGGTTGCCTGCCCTGATGGCTTATTGCTTCGGCTACGACGTAAATGAGATGGCTTTTTACCAATTTTGTCGATCAGGACTTCACGATTACTTACTTCATAACCCGGCAGCACTATACGGTTAATACGTTGACCAATTAACTTTTCAATATCGAATAACGTATTCTCTTCTTCGCGACTTACAAATGAGATTGCCTGTCCCGGTTTACCAGCACGACCTGTACGACCAATACGGTGTACATAGTCTTCAGCAAGCCAAGGTAAATCAATATTGATCACTCGTGGAAGGCCTTCAATATCAATACCACGAGCTGCGACTTCAGTTGCAACAAGCACACGTACTTTACCTTCTTTAAATTCACGTAGTGCACGACGTCGATTACCTTGGGTTTTATCACCATGGCACACAGCCGCAGGAATACCATCAAGGTTCAATTCTTTAACGAGCTCATCGGCTGTTTCTTTCATGTTGACGAACACTAACACTTGCTGCCAATTTTTCTTACCGATCAGTTCTGAAAGAAGCTCTTGTTTACGGCGCTCTTCAACAGGATAAACAACGTGCTGTACGGTTTCTGCGGTACTGTTTGTTTGATCGACACGAATAATTTCAGGTTGTTTAAGAACTTTGCTTGCAAACTGTTTTATCGCCGCGGGGTACGTTGCTGAAAAGAGTAAAATTTGACGTGTTTCATCACAGCCGTTTATAACCGTTTGCATATCAGTTATAAAACCCATATCGAGCATACGGTCTGCTTCATCAAGAACCAAGTGCTTTACATTTGCTAAGCTAATATTACCCAAACGAAGATGATCTAATAAACGACCAGGTGTCGCCACAACGATATCAACACCCGCTTTAAGATCGTTTGCTTGTCCGGCTAAATTAACACCGCCAAATAAACACACTGTTTTTAGCGCCGTGTATTTAGCAAACGCTTTAACGTTATTGGCGATTTGCTCAGCAAGTTCACGCGTCGGAGCAAGCACAAGTGCGCTCGGCGCATTGTTATCGCTTAAGGTTGATTCAGATAATTTTTGAATAAGTGGCAGCGCAAACGCAGCGGTTTTGCCGGTGCCTGTTTGTGCGCTAGCAAGTACATCTTTCCCTTTTCGTACCGCAGGAATTGCACTGCGTTGAACGGGAGTAAGCGTATGGAAATTAAGTTCTTCTAATGCCTGTAAGAGCTCAGAAGAAAAACTAAACGATTTAAAGTTCATGCTGTATAACCTGCGGCCATCATATCAAGGGTCGCAAATTATACAGAAAAAAAATGACTTTAGTTAGTTATTACTTCACTAAAGTGCCTTTTAATAAAACAAGTGAGGGGAATCGTCGTTTAATATGTGCCACACTCATTAAAAATGCTTACGGTAGAATTTCCACGCAACACCAAAGCCAATAGACACATTATAGTCTTGCTTAACGAGCGGGCTTGCATGTTGCTGACTATTAGCAAGATGATGATATTTAACAAAGCCACCTAGCCAGTAGTTAGGTGTATCGAAATGGAGCCCAATTGACACATCAGCGCCTGAAAAACCTGAACGGCTTGCGTATATTTGCCGTGTTGCATTACTTTCTATTTCGTTAACCGCGTAGTAATAGTTCAAATAACGCTCTGTCGCAAAATTTACATTACCACGAAATGCGACTGAAAACTGTGAGTGTGCTTGCTCTAAAAGCGGTATGGTGTAATAAATACTGGGACCATAACGCCAACCTATATCATCTACATCACCAAAATCAGTCGCAATGGCTTTACGTACAAAGAGACTAAAATACATGTGCTCTTTGCTATTTGGTTCACCGATAACGTAATAATTTAAGGATGGTCCTAATTCAAACACCCAATCAAGGTCGTCCATGCCCTCGCGTGCTTTGTTATCTTTACTATCAACGGCTAAACCAACACCCGCCGATAAATCTAAATGCAGGTTTTCATGTTGCCACAGGTAACCGGTGAAGTTATTACGGTCAATGGCCATTTTCTCACTTTGATAGCGGAAATAAGGCACTGGAAGTAAATATTTTTCGCTCTCATCTGACCCTAAATAATGGGGAATATCAGCATAAAATACCCCAGCCCCCAACTCCATTTTTGCTGCGCTGTACGCCTTAACGCTAACCAGAACTAAAATAACAACAACGCAGCGCCAGATCATGCTTGCCACTTCTTAAAAATTAACGATGTATTAATACCACCAAATGCAAAATTGTTAGACATAATATAGTCCGTACGCATTTCGCGGCCTTGTCCAGTTATGTAATCAAGGTCAGCACATTCAGCATCAACGTGGGTCAAATTAATAGTCGGTGCAAACCAGCTATCATTCATCATATTAATACTTGCCCATGCTTCAATTGCACCACAGGCACCGAGTGTATGTCCTAAGTAACTTTTTAATGAACTAATTGGCTTTTTACCTAAGGCATTAAAGGTCGCATGAGATTCAGCAATGTCACCTCTATCAGTCGAGGTGCCATGAGCGTTAACATAGCCAATATCATCGGCACTTAACTGGGCATCTGCCAGTGCCAATTCAATAGCAACTTGCATGGTTTCAGCTGTAGGTTGGGTCACATGTTGACCATCTGAATTACAGCCAAAACCTACCAGCTCTGCAAAAATTGTCGCTCCACGAGCGACGGCATGTTCATACTCTTCTAAAATTAACGTACCAGCCCCTTCACCAATAACAAGACCATCTCGATGTTGATCAAACGGACGTGGCGTCTGTTTTGCTGCATCATTTTTTGTGCTGGTTGCATATAACGTATCGAAAACCGCCGCTTCGGTAATACATAACTCTTCGGCACCACCCGCAACCATCACTTTTTGACGCCCAAACTTAATGGCCTCATACGCGTAACCGATTCCCTGTGAGCCTGAGGTACATGCGGAGCTTGTCGTGATTACTCTGCCCTTTATTTTGAAAAACACGCCCACATTGACGGGGGCCGTATGTGCCATCATTTGAATATAGCTGGTTGCTGTCACCCCTGTCATTTCGCCCGTTTCCATCATTTTGGCAAAGGCAAGCAACGGCGGCGTTGAGCCTGTTGATGAGCCAAACGCAATCCCTGTAGAGCCATCGGTTAAACTTGGGTGCTCTAACAGTCCCGCATCTTGTAAAGCATGCTCGGTCGCACAGGTCGACATTAAGGCAACTCGCCCCATTGAACGCACTTGTTTACGCTTGTAATGGCTGGGTTTTGTAAAATGAGTAACCGGCGCAGCTAAGCGAGTGTTAAGCTCTGGTGCGCTATCCCAGTCGGTCATGTACTGAACGGCGTTTTCACCTTTTTGCAAAGCGGCTTTAAATTCCCCCCAAGTATCGCCCAGCGCAGTAATAGCCGACATACCTGTAACAACAACACGTTTCATTACAGCATTCCGCCATTGACCGAGATAACCTGACGCGTAATGTAAGCCGCATCTTCAGAGCATAGGAATGAAACGGTTCCTGCAACTTCGTTTACTGAGCCCATACGTTTTAATGGGATCATTTTTAGCATGTCATCGACGGGTAAATCATCGGTCATTGCTGTTTCAATAAGTCCAGGGGCAACACAGTTCACCGTAATTTTGCGTTTTGCAAGTTCTAGCGACAATGCTTTGGTTGCACCAATGATCCCCGCTTTTGCGGCACTGTAGTTTACTTGACCACGGTTACCCGCAATACCAGACACTGATGCCATAGTAACAATGCGGCCCCCTTTACGGGTTTGAACCATTGGCATTACCGTGGGATGAACCACATTGTAGAATCCATCAAGACCAGTGCGAATAACTTTATCCCAATCATCACCTTGCATCGCAGGAAAGGCCATATCGTTAGTAATACCCGCATTACAGATCACGCCGTAATATGCCCCATGTGCTGCAATATCTGCTTCAATTTGTTGTTTTGCCAACGCCCGATCACACACATCAAACTGTAACAAGCTTGCATGACAACCACGCTCCCTGATTTCTTTACAAGTTTGCTCAGCCTCAGTCACACCACTTCGACAATGAACCGCAATATCAAAGCCATCTTTTGCTAATCGTAATGCGATTGCTTTACCTATTCCACGGCTCGAACCTGTGACTAAAATTCGTTTTGTCATTGATTTTCTCTTATAAACTGCATGGGGTCCTGAGGCTGAAACACATTTATTTTTGCTTCTGCTAATAATGTTTCAGCATCATGAATTTGACACTCAAACACACTCAACCCGGATTCTTCTTGATATAACCTTGCAACGGATACTTTTAACGTACTGCCGTTATTAAATACAGGCGCATACGTTTTATACTTACGCGTCCCGATTAAAAAGCCAATTTGGACAGCATCGCCTCTGTCTTTTGCCAACGCCCCCGCATACGCAGCAATGGCTTGTGCCATATATTCACAGCCAATATAGCTGGCAACGCCGCGCAAACTCTCATCGTAAAAAGGGCTGTCAGGGCTGATATCTACTTCACAGCAGCCAGATTCATCGGTGTAACCGTTAAGGCGATTGAGCAAAATCATTGGGTCACTATGAGGGACGACGTGCTCAATTTTATAGTTATTCATGCAGATGTCCTAATATTACACTGACATTATTGCCCCCGAAGGCAAAAGAATTCGATAAACAATAGCTAACAGATGCGTCTCTGGGCTGAGTTATTAGGTTAATGTCACTCAGGGATTCATCTACTTCTGCGTTATTAAACACCAAGCGCGTAAACTCAGGGTAAGCTAAATATAACCAACATAGGCCTGCTTCTAGTGCACCTGCAGCACCTAAAGTGTGACCCGTTAAATGTTTTGATGAGCTAACGGGCGTATTGTTGCCAAACACCTTACTGATTGCAAGTGACTCCATGGCATCATTTTGCACTGTTGCAGTTCCATGAGCATTGATATAGTCAATATCTGTTGCGAGTAGATTGGCATCATTAAGTGCTTTTTGCATTGCACTTATTGCACCCGAACCATCACTAATTGGCGCTGAAATATGGTGAGCATCGGAGCTTTCCCCCCCTCCTAAAAATGCCACTGCGTGATCATTGAGTTGCTCTTTACTCATCACAAACACGGCTACTGCTTCACCAATATTAATGCCTTTTCTATCCTTACTAAATGGCTTACAAATTTCATCGCTAATTGAAGAGAGTGAATCAAAACCGTTCACTGTCAGCTGGCACAAGCTATCAACTCCACCACAAATAACCACATCAGCTAAGTCTGCACTGAGCAAGGCACGTGCACTGATCATTGCCTTGGCACTTGAGCTGCATGCTGTCGAAATGCTGTAACAGGGACCCGTTGCATCAAGTGTCTTTGCAATGTAAGCCGCGGGTGCGATGAGAGCTTGGTCGTAATAATTAAACTGAGCCGGCCATTTTCCTTCTTTAGCGTGTACTTTACGTGCCCTCTCCCCCTCTTGAATAGCAGCCGTGCTAGTGCCCATAACCACTGCAATACGATCGCGTGAACATGTTACTTTTGCTAGCGTGTCGGTCAGTTCTGCCAAGGCTAAGTCAATAAGCTTATAGAATCGCATTGATTCTGTTAACGGTAACACATCCACTAACCCCACAAATGTTGGGCGCTGTTCAAAAACAAGTGAAGACACGTTTGTAAGTGTTTGAGTTGGCGCTTGACTGATGCGCGCCATGGTGTGCTTTTGCCCAACCCCTAATGCACTCACAATTCCTAAATCATTGAGCCAAAATGGCATAATCAATTAACCCTTTGAAATATTATTTTGTAGTTTCGCTGATAATTTACGAGCTCTGTTTTTTCTTCTAAAAAACGGATCTCACTAATCAACTCATCACCTTTATAAAGCAAACGCTTTGAGTCTTTTGCAACTATTTTTAAACCATAAAGCTGCGAACTGAGTACTTCCACTGGCCAATGCACAAGCATTATATCGGCCAAAATATAGCGCGGGTCAAGACGCTCAATTGGCAGCATTTTTTTACTTTTAACGGGTCCTGAAATCGCTTTTTCCAATTGAAAAACAGGCACTCCTTGTGCGGTCATTACCACGAGGTTAATTCCACTAAGACTGTTAATATCGAGCTGTGCTAGTAACGTGTGGCTTTCATCGTTGTGACTGACTTCTAACACCTGCTGCCAATTATCTGCAACAAATGAAGCAGGCGGATCCATTAAATAAATCCCCGCATTGGGAGCAAGATCCACCCCTGTTTTAACTGCAAACTCACTTGCACAGCTCGCTAATAACAGCACCATTGCTGCAATGACTAACGTTTTTAATCTCGACATAGCTCAACCAAGGTATTCAAGCGTCGCTCGCTTTGTTTTACAAATGGATTATCAAGGTCCCACGCGTACCCTGCCAAAATAGCACTGATCATTTCTCGTACTTGCTGGTTTTGTTCACTGTAAAAAATCACATCTTGAAACGAAGTATCATACCAAGCAGCCACATAAGTTCGAAAACAGTTTACACCCTGCTGCAATGGCTCACTGTACTGTGCTTGAAAATCAACCTGTTTGCCCTGTAAGTAGTCATCGACTAATGGCGCAACTAATGATGCCGATTTTAACGCAATTGTGACTCCCGATGAAAACACCGGATCTAAAAACTCACCCGCATTGCCCAGTAACGCAAAGTGTTCCCCATGAAGCGAGGCTACATTGGCTGAGTATCCTTTAATTGTTCGTGCTTCGCCAATTGCAACTCTACGTGCAAGTAATTCACTTAAATACGTATCTTGCTCAATAAACTCATTTAAACAAGCTAAAGGCGCTGTGTCTTCAAATTGGCTAGGTTTTCCAACCACACCGATACTGGCAGTCCCATCACTGAATGGAATAAGCCAATACCAAATATCGTTATGTTTTGGATGCACATTGATCAGGATTTTTTCGCGATCAAATTTATCATCAGTAATATTGTCTTCAAAATGACTGAAATACGCCCAGCGTACAGGAAAATTTGATGGCGTTTCTAAATCAAGTAAACGTGGTAATACGCGGCCAAAACCACTGGCGTCTAATACAAACCGCCCTTTTATTTGGTAGCGTTGATTTTTTTCATCATCAACGGTGAGTAAAGCACCATCGCCATGGTCTGTGTACTCTATGACGCTGTGCTGATAACGAATTTCAGCCCCTTGTTCCATTGCGCCATCTGCTAAACACTTATCAAAATCAGCCCGTTTTACTTGAAATGTCGTACCAGGGCCTTGAGTAAATTTTTCGGTAAAGTCGATCGCCGTATGCTCGCCTCGACGTTGAAATGCAGCACCATTTTTAAATTGGAAGCCCAACGTGTCAGCTTGCTCTTTGACACTCTCAGCTAAGTTTGCTTCTGCAAGAAAGTGCATACACTGTGGCAGTAAACTTTCACCAATTGAAAATCGAGGGAATACTTGTTGTTCTAGCACCACGACACGCCAGCCTTTATTCACCAGTAAACTGGCTGCAACGGCACCCGAAGGCCCTGCGCCAATAATGACGACATCTGCCTGTTGAATCTGATTATTCACCTATTATTTTTCCTTATTATTAGGTAATGCGACACAGAGCGGCGCTAACAAATAAATGCAAATCAGCCCCACTAACACGGTTAAACCAAAACTAAAAATAGCGGGCGTTTCTGATACCGCTAGCATACCAAATACCCACATAGAAGAGGCGGCAGATAAGCTAATCGCTAATACATTGCTCGGGGTTAACTTATTGATTTGATAAAACACTAAATAGTCGATTGCGAGCGCTAAAATAAGCAAGCATCCCAATAAGTTAAATATTGATAATTGTGTTTGAATTGCACTACAAAGCAGTAAAACGGCTGCTAATGTTAACCCCAATATTAACCCTTGCTGGTAAGCGACTTTAAAACCAAACTTTAAGGCAAACAATAACATGGCAAACGTGATAGCGATTGCAATGGTTACCAATAACGAGTGTGAGTAATCCTCTAGCCCCGCAGTTATCATGGCCACTTTATCGTACATTAGCAGCTCGCTTTCAGCGCGAGCCCACTCAGCTAATTGCGTTTTATCGATACCCGTAACCATAAACCAGCTTGCAGCAAATTCGTTGTTTAAGATCACTTGATTAGCAATAAGAGGACCTAACGGTGAGTTTAGTGCAGCGTCCAGAGTAAGGATTGAATCTGACAACACTAAAGGACTGCCTGTCAATTGTGTGACAACATCGAGTGATGCGTGATGCACACGCATCTCATTGTTATTTTTTTGTTGTGTACTTGCACTCGGCACAAGGTCACTGAGCATCAATGCCTGACCACCTTGCTGCTTAATTTTAACTTTTAGTGCTTCTTGTTTAAGTAAAAGCTGCTCAGCATTTTCGGCAAACATGATCATTATTTGCCCATTATCTTTACCTAATAAAGACATGTGCAAGGCTTCGTTGTTCATAAGCACTTGAGGACTTGCATTGAGCAGCTTCACATCATCATTTAATACGGGAGGTTTTAACAGCGAAAACACACTGAGGCTAACGAGCAGTAGCAAGATGATCGCGACTTTTTGCCGATGAATAGACTTAAGCAGGCCACTTAATTTTTCCGCAAATTTTCCTGCCTCAACACTGATTGTGAGTCTTGCTTGCCAACTAGGGAGTAAAAGCCGTGTAGTGAGCCACGCGGTTATCAGTCCTGCTACAACAAAAACCCCAACCTGAGTTAATAACTGCACAGGCGAGAAAAATAAACTCGCATAGCCTAATGTTGTCGTCACTAAAGACAACAAAAGAGCAAGTTTAAGGCCCCGACTAAAGCCATTTTTATGCGTTGTTAAGTCCAGCATGCTATGAAATGCGTAATCAATTGCAATACCAATTAAGGTCACCGCAAAAACAAGCGTTAACACATGAATCTCAGTAAAAAAGATAGCCAAGGCTATGCTGCCACCAAGCGCTGCGCTGATAACCGTCACAGAAGCAAGCCATAATGCGTTAAACGACCTGAAAACCCAAACCACCATAATAATCAGCGCGATTAAGCTCAAAGTCCCGAACAAGGTCATTTCAAATTTTGCTTGTTGTGCATTTTCTGCGGTATGAAATAAAGCACCTGAATAATGTATACTGGTGTGTGGGTAATTCGTATGTAGTTGGGCAAGTTGAGCGAGCACATCATCATTTAATGCCACTGCTTGGTCTATCGAAAATGCATTATCGGCTGCGTGTACAAACAACATCAAATAGTCATTATCTAAATGGCGAATACTAATGCGGCCATCTGACATTTCAAATTGCTGTAATTGTGTGATTACCGAGGTTAAAAATTCTGCGGTACTTAAACTCGGATCCAGATTAATCGTACTCGATACAAAAGGATCGGCCACTTTACTCAATTGACTAAAATAGTAGTGCTGAAAACGACTCGCATCAGTTAATGCATGCTGATAGCTTGGAGTCAGCAAGTTGCCCGCATATTGACTATAGAACGTGGCAAGCTGTTCGACCTTGGGGACGCTAAAGCGCGGTGTGATATTTTTTTTAGCTAACCATGCAACCATTTCATCGTAAGCTTGCTCTTTATTTTCTCCCGAAAATGAAAAGCTTAATTGCTGTTTGTTACTAGCAAAAAAGTGCGTTTCGAGCTGTTGGAGTCTAGGTTCTGACTGGGGAAGTAATGCCAAAATATCATTATTTAAGGCGGGCTGTTTTATGACAAAAACAGCAACCAATAAGCTCGCCATTACTGTTAACCAACCCAGTGTTACCCCCCAAACTTTCACTGTGGGCTTCCATCTTGTGGGTATGAAAAGCGCAGTAACGTAACATTGCCATTTATCTCTTGTAAACGCACGCTGTTAACGTTTTTTTCATCAGCGCACACTGTAAACTGGCTAAAAATCTGCTGGAGCGTTTCATCGTTAGGAAGTAATAATTGGCAATCATTGTCAGCGTGTTCACGGGTATCAAACTGTAAAGCCAGCGCCGCTTTATCGTGCTTTATAATCGCTTGTAAAAGGGCTACATATGGCTCGGCACCTTTTTGTAATTGCGCTTCCCCACGCTCATTATAGGTATAAACTTGGCCTTGTTTTATGACTAGTTTACTTTTTATGGGTGACTCTACTTGCCAAATAAGTCCTTGCTCAGTAAGTTTGAATAGCCCTTCAGATATAAACGGCTTAGTGAAACCTTTGAAATGTTTTTCTTGGCTAAAGGTGCCTTGCTTCAGACCAACTTGGTTTGCCATAAGTGGCCAAGCCATCATAAAACACAGTAACATTAAGAGGCTATTTCGCATTACATCACCTTTTGCAGCTTGTCATGCAACACGGGGGGAGACACAAATTGCATGTCTTTAGACTCAATATCAACCGCCACCTGAATCGTCGTTGCTTTGGTGAGCTTTTTCCCTGTTTCGACATCGCTAATAACATAATCAATACGTAAGCGAGTTTCGTACTCTTTTAAATACGCATCAACCCTAATTTTTTGAGTAAACAATGCTGAGCCCACATACTTAATGTGCATATCAATGATCGGCCATGCATAACCCGACGCCTGCATTTGCAAATAGTCATAATCAAATAAACGCAGTAATTCACACCGCGCTACTTCCAAGTAACGCGGGTAATTACCATGCCATACCACATTCATTGGATCGCAATCATGAAAAGGAATTTCAATCTCTACATGGGTGCTTAATAATGCGCCACGACTATGCATATAAACTCCATCGTTTGGTTTGAATCGCATCAACAGTAAAACGTAATACGGCTTCTAAAGGACGATCTTCATCAAGCAGTGGGAAAAACTCACTAATATCTTGATACATGGCCTGCACATCGGCCGTTAAACTAGTAAATTCAAGCTCGCCTTGTGCAATACGCAAACGTAAACCCTGAATACTTGCTAACAGCGTGCTTGCAATCACTTGTTCTGTAAGCTGTAAAATACGCAAACAATCGCGCGCTGCAATCGTACCCATACTCACTTTATCTTGGTTATGACACTCGGTTGAACGTGAAAACACACTCGCTGGCATAGTCAGCTTTAATGCTTCAGCCGTATAAGCACTGGCACCAATTTGCACAGCTTTAAAGCCGTGGTTAATATAACGACGTTCGTCGTTACTGCCCGATAAGTTCGATGGCAAACCGTTGTTGTAACGCGTATCAACTAACGACGCAATTTGACGATCGGCTAAATCAGCTAAATTTGCAACCGCCGTTTTCATTGTATCCATTACCATTGCTATATGGCCGCCGTAGAAATGACCGCCATGGAGCACATGCTCTCCCTCACCATCGATAATAGGATTATCATTTGCCGAATTAAGTTCATTTTCAATCATTTGCCTGAACCATGGCAGGCTATCTTGCAGTACACCAATCACATGAGGCGCACAGCGTATTGAATAACGGTCTTGTAAGCGATCAGCATTTCGAGGGTGTTCAACATGATTTAAATCCCCTCTGATCCACGCTGCAACCTGCTGTTGCCCGGGGTGAGGTTTTACAGAAAACAGTATGTCATCAAAGTGGTGGCTATTCCCTTTCAAAGCAAGGCTGGCAAGCGCCGTAATACGGCTAGTTAATTGCGCTAAATACGCCGCTCTGTCGAAGGCTAAACACGCCAGCGCAGTCATAACTGCAGTGCCATTCATCACTGCCAACCCTTCTTTAGGGCGCAGTTTCAATGGGGTTAAACCCAATGATTTCATCACTTCTAAGCTGTTTTTAATTTCGCCTTGATAGTATACGTCGCGCTCACCGACCATCGCACCAGCAACGTATGACAATGGCGTTAAATCGCCACTTGCTCCCACTGAGCCTTCTTGTGGAATAACCGGTACGATATTGTGATTTAAAAAGTCTTTTAGCAGGTTAAGCATGTCCCAGCTAACACCTGAATACCCTTGTGAAAGTGACGCTAATCGCGTGGCTAAAATGGCACGTCCTTGCTCAGGGGTAAACATACTTCCCATACCGCAACCATGAAAACGAGTAAGATGAAGAGGTAATTCATTCACCAAATCAAGCGGCACTTTAACGGTCACAGAATCGCCGTAGCCCGTAGTTACGCCATATATAACGCCATCATCTTCCAAAAGCTTGTCTAAAAATGCTACAGCACTGTCGATTTTCTTGGCAAATTG
Source organism: Pseudoalteromonas sp. MB41 (assembly GCF_020966275.1). Lineage (NCBI taxonomy): Bacteria > Pseudomonadati > Pseudomonadota > Gammaproteobacteria > Alteromonadales > Pseudoalteromonadaceae > Pseudoalteromonas > Pseudoalteromonas sp. MB41. Next base: position 61,559 of record NZ_JAJJZF010000011.1, read on the forward strand.
ATTGTCTGACGTTAACGCGACAGCTCCTTGCTCTAACGCAATATGAACAATATCTTCGATAGATAAACGTTGCTTGCCAAATGTTGTAGTAGAGTGCTCTGGCACCTTAGTTCTCCTTGTTTTGGTCGCGAGACACGTGCTCGTCATTTTGCCAAAAGTCATAAAAATTAAACCATTGATATGGGTATGCGGCAGCGTAATAGCTTAGCCTTTGAGCATAATCGCTGACAATCTTGTGTAATGTCTGTTGCCTTGTTTTACGCGGTAGAACAAGTTTATCAGCGTATTTTTCAAAAATAACACGATAAAATACTTTGCCATCGGCCGTCTTATCTTTTAAACAAAACAAATGAAAAACAGGGCAATCTAATAACGCAGCTAGAATAAATGGACCTTGAGAAAAAGGAGCTGGTTTTTCTAAAAAATCGGCCTCGATGACACGCCCCGCTGTTGTCGTACTGGTTCTATCGCCCACAATAACAACTATTTCGCCTTGCTCAACTTTATCTTTAAGCATTATTGCCATATCAGGGCCTAAGTCTGTCACTTGAATTAGGTTAATTGCGACATCTGGATTGATACTTTTTAAAAGTTTATTAAATTCCACGGCATGATGCGTAAATACCAATACATTAATCACTTTACTTGAGCGGTGCTGACTTAAAGCGCGGCACACCTCTAAATTACCCAAGTGTGAACCAATAAAAATGGCACCTTGCGCGTGTTCATCAAGCTCTATGAACAAAGCCTCATTGGTGTAAGAAATGTTACTTTGGGGTATACGCGCAAGCCACGCATCGATTTTGTCAAAGGCGCTGTCCGCAAAACAACGAAAGTGTCGAAAGCTGTCTCGCCACGTAACTACTTTGTCATTACCATTAACTTTGCGTACTTGCGTTAAAAAGGCATAGGATGCGCGGCGCGCGGTTTTACCTGTTAAAAATAAATAAAACACCACAGGAAAAAGGATAATCCAGAGCCCTTTTCGACCCAATATACGGTAGCTAAATAACAATATTTGCATACCCAGTCGATTGCCACGCTCTTGCATTTTTGACCAGTGCTTTGCAGCCATTAACCCACCACCTTTCGCCAAATAAGTAGGGGCGAACGTAACAGCATGCCAAAGAACAAACGCGTGTGAAGCCATGAAATCCCCAAATTATCATGTAAAGCGCGAAAGTGAGAAACGCCGTTTTCGGGGTAAATAACCTGAGTGGGTAAGAAGGTAACCTTGACACCTTGCCAGTAAAGTCTGACCAATATTTCAATATCAAAGTCCATGCGTTTGCCAAGCGCTTGCTTTGCCATTAATTGCTTTACTGCGGTGAGTGGGTACACCCTAAAACCACACATTGAATCGACAATATCAAAGCTCAATGTTTCAACCCACACCCAAAAGTGAGTGATGTATCGACTCAAGTAACGATGTTTTGGTACTGAGCTGTCATATATTGGACAACCACTGATTACATTGTTTGGCTCGTTATTACTTAACTCAATGAGTTTAGCAATATCGTCTAGTGAATGCTGACCATCAGCATCCACCTGAATTGCATGACTAAAGCCGTGTTCATGCGCATATAACAACCCAGTTTGTACAGCGCCGCCTTTGCCCTGATTTTCTGCGTGTGTAAGTACCGTTAAATCGTCATATTGTTGCTGTAAAGACGCAAACACTTGCTTTGCATCATCGCAACTCCCATCATCCACCATAATAATCGGTAGTTTTAATGCATTGAGTTCTAAAATCACGGTTGCGATAGCATGGGTGTGGTTATAATTAGGAATGACAATACAAAATTGATTCATTGTTTATTCGCAAAACACTATTCGACCAGACGCATGCTGGCCTTTATCTGATTGATAACTAAATACACATTTGCCTTTAGCGTTGCGCTCAAGGGTTAAATTTACGGTCATATTTGGCATGGTGACGACCTGAAACTTTAACACTTCTAAATCTTGCACCTGTGGACCAAACCCAAGGTACTGCTGCGCATATTTCACAGCCCAATCTAACTGCACAACCCCAGCTAAAATGGGAGCATCAGGGAAGTGCCCTCGAAAATAATCTAAATCAGCCGTAATCGTTAACGCTAGACTAACGCGGTGCTCTGTTTGCGATAAAACCGCCACCTGTGGGGTGACTTTATTCAGGCTTGGCAAAATACTGCTCCAGTGTTTTTAAACTCAACTTTGCTTGACTGTTAAAAGGTAATGCATCGATATAGCGCCACTTGCGAGGTAAACAAACACGCTCAAATCGGTTTGACAAATACGCTTGCAGGGTACGATTTATGACTAATTTACCATGTTCTTCAAGTTCATGACTGGCCTTATCCGTGAGCACAACGACAGCCCCAATTTGAACTCGTTTGCTTGGCAGAACCACCAGCTTAGCCTCTTTCACCCACTCGTGACTGAGTAAAAAGCATTCTAGCTCATCAAGGTTTAAGCGTTTTTCTTCTATTTTAATGGTTCTATCAATACGCCCAAGGAGCTTAAATTGCCCATTACTATGCACAATGGCTCTGTCATCTAATGGGTAATTCGCATGTTCTAATATAGATGAGTCAAGCATTAAGCGTCCTTCATGGTTAACTGACAAATGGTTACCATTAAAAGGCTGCCAAGGTACATCGACAGCGGCTTGAGTGACTTGCCGATAAGCAATTCCCCCCGTTTCAGTGCTGCCAAACACTTGAGTTACCGGTCGTGCAAGTTGCTCACACAACATTTCGGCTTGTTCGTTATTTAAAGGACCACCCGATGAAAATAACCATGTCAACCTTGCGCGCTCTGGTATCAGTACATTATCTATGCACAATCTGCCTAACTGCGCGGGGCTTGATACAAGCACAGCATGCTGAATATGCTGCAACTTTTGCGCTATGTGTTCTGGATATTGAATTTGTTCACTGTCAATAACCTGCCCTTTTACAAGTGGCCAGAGTAAACGAAATAACAGACCATAAATATGCTGATGAGAAACTGTCGCCAAAAATGTAAACTGGCTTGGCAAATCAAACGCCATAGACAGAACAGATAACTCACGGTTGAGTACCCGCCATGGCTTCACTACCGGCTTAGATTGCCCTGAAGAGCCCGAAGTATAAAAAATAACGGCGGTTTTCGTTGGCCACTGTAAGCGTGGCAAACGGCTGTGAGTATGCTGTTGGCTTAGCTCAAGATTATTAAACACAATGCGAGTGTCTAATTCACGTGCATCACCCGCAAAAATAGGCGACTGCGCTAACAGGAGGCGCAACGTTTCCGGCTGACCATTTGGCGGCAAAATAACATTGTGCCCGCTGCAGGCGAGAGCAAATAGACGCACAGCAAATTGATACGTATCTGGGTGAAACAACACCACATGGCTGGTAGGTTTTAATCCCGCTAATTTATGTTGAAACGCACTGATATCAGCAAAAAACTGCTCACGGGTTATGTGTTTTTCTGCAACAACAAACGCTGAATTTGGGTGAAACTGTAGGTTACTCGCCACCATTATTTTTTACCTTTTGTCTAACTAGCCATTCCACTAGCATCAAAATAGCTATCAAGAGATAGGCAACCAAGCCATTGTAAAGTGTCCACATTGATAACGACGCAAATAGACTGGTGTAGAGCGCAACCGTGCCGTTTAAAATAAAGAAAACGCTCCAAATTTTGGTCACTTGGCGCGTGTACCTTACTCCCTTACTATCTAGATCAGGCTCTTTTAATCGGGCGAAACTTTCAATCACTGTTGGCCCCTGTCGCAATGAGTAGATAAATGTAATCGCCATCACGGTGTTAATGATCACAGGGTATAATCTTAAGCCTAATTCGCTATTAAAAAACGGCGTAGTCGCAAGCGCCACAATTGCCAAAAATGACGCAGGTTTGAGCCAAGGCATTGTGCTTGTCAATTTTTGGCTCAACATTAACCTTATCGCAAGTAATGCGATTAAAATTAAGCTTACCTGCTTGATCGAAACATGCTGTAATCCAAAATACACAATAAATGGGTATAACGATAAGCACACTAAGACCAATGTTGTGGCGATTGCTTTAAGCATAAGCTGTACTTAATAGCTTAAGAAACGAGCTTTTCTACTTCATTTACAACATCTTGAACTGTACGCACTTGCTTAAACGCATCAGGTTCAATTTTCTTGCCCGTGATTTCACGCAATTTCACTACTAAATCAACGGCATCAATACTATCAAGATCTAAATCTTGATAAAGGTGTGCATCTAAACTGATGTCATCAGCGTCAATTTCAAATTCATCAACTAAAATGCCCTGTAAAACGTTGTAAATATCAGCAGCGGTTTTCATGCTTTTTCCTACTTCTAAGTCTGTATTATGATGTGTGTTGGTTTATAAAATTAGCGAGTGCATCAACAGATGCAAAATGTGCTTTTGTTTGTTCTGAGTTGGCATCAATTTTTACGTTGAACTCTTTCTTAATTGCAAGACCAAGTTCAAGAGCATCAATGCTGTCTAAGCCTAAACCATCAACAAAAAGAGGTTGATCATTTTCAATATCATCCACGGTAATATCTTCAAGATCTAAGCTGCTAATGATTAGTTGTTTTATTTGGTTCTTTAGTTCAGTCATAGGTGCCTGAGTTCCTCTGAAAAGTAATGCTGTAAATCACGGGTTAGTTGGCGTGCTTGCATTGCAGGTTGTTCGTTATTATAAAATTTATCGCCTGTAAAGGCGTGCTTTGCAAAGCGCATAGTAAAATGAGCTTTTGTAGGAGCAACACGATACCAAGGTGTGTCTTTCGTTAACGTACTTGGTTTCATATTGATCATGACAGATGTAATCGGTGCTTTGCAGCGCGCAGCTATATTTGCCGCTCCTCGTTTAAACTTGAGGGGATCACCTGGCGTTGTTCGCGTGCCTTCTGGAAATATTATCAGGTTATTGCCCGCAGCCAATGATGCTTCGCACTCATTTAATAACTCCTGAGGATCTTCGTTGCTAATGTACCCAGTCCCTTTTATAACACCGCGCATAAATGGGTTTTTAAATAAATGCGCCTTCACCACACAATCGGCATGTTTAATCACCGAAATAAGCACAACAACATCAATTAAAGAGGGGTGATTTGCCAATACTAGCTGGCCTTTTAACTGACTAAAGCGCTGTTTATCTTCAACAGAAAAATGGATAACGCCCATGTAGTGCATCAGAGCAACAAAAAATTTAAAACTATAATGTACGGTGATACGCGCTTTTTGTTTTTGCTTGTGCTTACACGGTTCAAGCACTCGCTGAAGTGGCAACACCAACAACGTTAAAACGACACCACCGACACCAAACACAGCAAAACAAAACCCTGTTGCGATAATGCGCCAAATTTGATTGAGTCGCTGAAAAAGTTTAGCCACCATAATGTTGAAGCATCCAAGCTGATTGTTGATGTGAAAGTAGTGCACTGGATTCCTTGCTTGATAAAGCCTGTGCTAATTGGATGCTCAAAGGTAAAACTGAGTCCGTATTACCGGCATCAGTGCTGCCCGATAATTTAGTTAACTCAAAATAAGATTCGCCTTCAACGTAAGGAGATAATACAAAAGCCACACTGTGATCGATTTGCTTCTCATCTGCAAAAGGTAAATACTCTTCAGGCAGCACACTTTCAGTGTGCGCTACTAAAATACAATTTTCGATACCAGATTGAATACGGGCGTACCCATCGATCAGATTGCTTATTACACTGTCTTGACCACCGGCAATCGCATTCATAGGCGCGGTGTTATTTTTAATAATTGAAAAAATACCGGTCGCAGCATTATGCACACTGAGCCCAAACGCTGTAGGTGACAGCGGCTCTTCTTCAACAAGCGCATGTAACAAATGGGCCGTCTTTGGCAGATCACCATGACGAGAAGAAAAATTGATAGCAATGTGTGAATGTTCAGCTTGTGCTTGTTGCAAAGTATGCAAGGCCATTTTCATAAAAGGGCTGAGTCTTCGCCGTTGCATAGGTGCAACCCAACTGAGGTCGAGGTCGCAGTATGTATGTTGGCCTAGTTCTGCTATTTGCTGCTCGGGTGCAACCCATAAACACAAATTATTAACAACAAATTTCACAACTTTTATTCTTATAACGCCAAACGATTGCTAATTTTACCCATTAGCAACAAAAAAGTAAAACGTTGGCGCTTAAATGTATCCAAAATTAAGCGCCAATTCATTTTTAGCGTAAAATAACATCCTTTTCGGCTAAAAGTTGAGCTTTATCTCCCACAATGTCAGCAACATTTAGTTCATTAATATAGCCTAAACCCACTTCTTGTTGTGCAGGTGCTAACGGTACGTAGGGTAAGCGGAATACCGGATTGACGGCTCCCGTCATCATTAATGCTGTGTTTATTGCGATTGGGTTTGGCTCACAAAACAACCAGTTCATTAATGGCTGTAGCTTGGTGTTTAATGCATCATTTTTTTCGTCCATTAATTGACGAAACAAACCTGGGATCAAGTTAGATGTCACTGAAATAACACCGTGTGCGTTATAAATATGACGCGCATCATGGCTTTCATCATCATTACCTGACCAACATGCAATACCTTGTTTTTCGTAATGTGCAATACGCTCATTGCCACCACACTCTTTAACACCAATAAAGTTTTCGTGCTGCGCTAACGGTTCAATAATATCAGGGGTTAAATCTTGCCCTGTGCGCCCTGCTACGTTATAAATAAATGCTGGGCCAATATCAAGTAAACGCTTAAAGTGCTCTTTTACTCCAGCCAATGAAGTACGTCCATAATACGGGTTAATTTGCAATGCTGCGTCCATTCCCGTTGCAAAACCATATTCTGTCGCTTTGATAGCTTCGCGCGTGTTATTGCTACCTGTGTTACCCACAATAAGTAAACGAGATGAGAATTTACTGACACTGTGTGCAATAAGCATCAAGTGCTCTTCCCAATTCATTAGTTGGCCTTCGCCGGTTGTACCACCTACGATAATACCGTCAACACCCGCTGCGATTTGTTGTTCAACAAGGTCATCATAGCAGGCAAGATCAATTTCACCGTTGCTTAGGTAAGGCGTTTTAATTGCAGTGATCAAGCTTGCTTGTTTAATTGTTTCTAGGCTACGCATAACTATTTTAATGTTTGGAAAATTTGCGCTAGTTGTATCATAAACACAGGCAATTTCCGAGTAATGTAACGTAATAAATAAAAAACTTGTGAAATGGACAAAGTTAAGACAAAATTAAATACTGTACAAATAAACAGTATTTATTGTGAGTGACTGATAATGCAACTTTCTAAATTCTTGGCAACCTACTTTTATACCACAGAAGAGCTGTGTCAAACCCTCTCGATTGATGAAGATACACTGGGAGCATGGCAGCAAAGTAGTCTATTTCCAAAGCCGAGTTATTGCTTGCAAAGCCAATTAGAGTGCAGCTCTTATTCTGGCATTTACCAATGCGAAGAATACCAAGACTACTACCCTCGCGGTGCCGCAAGTTGGGGTCAGCTAATCATCAAACATGATATTAACTCATCATGCCAAGCTTTTAATTATTTTGCCCAACATTATTCGGCACAATTAAGTAAGCTCACTGAGCAAGGCTTTGCAATAGATGAAGAATTATTTGGCGCTGAAATTGACGAGCATTTACAACAAGTGTGGCAACAATTCTTGTGCAGTAAATATGGTGTCTTGACCCAAAATGGCTTAGTAGAGGAAGCTGTTCAGCTTGATGTCGCCAAATTACTTATTGATGATATCACCGAACTACGCACTAAAACGGGCTTATCTGCTGATGAACGCCAAGCTCTTCATAAAGCATTAAAGCTAATGAACCGCGCATTGAGTCATGGTACAGGCAACGAAGGTAAAAATACGCTTCGCTATCGTTACATTGATAGCGTGGTTGCTAAATACGATTTATCGGTAAAATAGAGACAAACACTCCCTTTCCTCTTCTGAAAATGAAGGGTAACTGAACACCTGAACAAGGTTGCAACAATGTATACATTGTTACATTTTGGTTAATACACTTTGGTACATTTGTTTTGTAGGTTTTCATCTTTTTAGTCGTTAGATTGATGTAGTTGAGTTATTTCTTTTGTCATTTTTGCAGTTTTGACACCCTTGTAATAACTCCTCTATTCAAACTAATTACATCATAATAAAGGATAAATAGATGAAACCTTTTCCAAGGCTGGGTCGATTAAAAGCGACCTACTTGGCTATGCTCGGTTTGAGCTTAGCGCAACCAGTAGCGGCACAAAACACTGCTTTTACAAATAAAACATCCGCTGATGCCCTAACATTTACGTTAATAACAGGCGATAAAGTGTCTGCCATTGTTAATAAAGATGGCCAATTAGGCGGTATTCGTCTGCTAAATGCTGATGGCTCTGATGCCTTCACCAGTATTTTTAAACGGGGAAATAATACGTATGTAGTCCCTGCTCATGCGCAAGCATTTGTTGATTCACAGGCAATTGATTTAGAACTTTTCAACATCAACAAATTGTATGAATCGGGTTACGACGATGCGTCTACTAATGCTTTACCCGTTATTGTTGAATACCGAGACGGGACGTTAGCCGGCAGCGCCGTGCCTAAAGCATTGTCTGGCATGTCATTAACAGGTGAAATTGAACTAATCGACAGTGCTGCCTTTGCCATCACAAAAGAAAACGCCGCTAAAACATGGCAGTCTCTTATTGCTGAAGCAAATGTTGAAGGTATTTGGCTAGATGCCGTTGTCCATGCTCACAAAGTAAGCAGCGCCAATACGCTGAGCCCAACGGTGCCATTAACGGGCGCTTATGGTCAATCAGCTATTAATTATAATGGTGCAGGCATTAAAGTCGCAGTGCTTGATACGGGTTACGACATTGAACACCCAGACCTACAGGGTCGCGTAATTGCATCTCGCGATTTTACTTATTCAAGCAATGGCGTTGATGATATTAATGGTCACGGAACTCACACTGCTTCAACGGTTGCGGGGAATGGTCATGAATCAGATGGTAAATGGGTGGGTGTTGCACCCGCTTCGGATCTCATCATAGGCAAAGTACTTAGTAATGTGGGTTCTGGTTCAACATACGGTATATTAAGTGGTATGCAGTGGGCTGTGCTTTCTGAAAATGCCGACATCGTTAATATGTCTTTAGGTGGTACAGCTACAACGTGTAGTGGCCCACTTGTAGACATGGTTGAGGCACTTAGCGACAAAGCATTATTTGTTATTTCTGCTGGTAACAGCTTTACGCGCGAAACGATCGGTTCACCCGGTTGTGCCCCAAGCGCACTGACTGTTGGTGCAATAGACCGTGAAGGCAATACAGCGTCGTTTTCATCACGCGGCCCGTCACCTGATGGTCATTCAGCAAAGCCTGATATCGCTTCGCAAGGCGTATCTGTTGTTGCTGCAGCATCAGGTGGATTAGGCGAAACAGCCTATCGTGTTTATTCGGGTACCTCTATGGCTGCACCACATGTTGCTGGCGGTGCAGCTCTGGTTATGCAGGCGCGCGGTGACTTAACACCAAAAGAGTTAAAAGACGTGCTTACATCATCCGTATTTAGCGGTGATTCACACGTGCTTGAGCAAGGTGCCGGCGCAATGAACGTTGACCGCGCAATTTCACAAGCTATTGTAGCACCCGCAAATAGAGAGCTTGGCTTTTTCCAAAACGCTATCAATGATGAGCTTACGCATACACACGTAACCTTAACAAACACGTCTGATACCGACATTACGCTGAAACTAAAATTAGACCTACTTGGCGAAGACGGTAAAACGCAACTTCCAGCAACACTTGCTGGCTTAGATGCAAAATCAGTGACTGTTCCAGCGAATGGCGAAGCACAAGTACCTATGTGGATTGACCCAAGTGTTGCACTTAATAACGGTGCTTACGGTGCCATTACAGGCCGTATCACTGGTACAACGGTCAGTAATTTAGACCAACAAGTTACTGTGCCTGTATCATTCTGGATTGACCAGCCTCAGGTTAATTTAACCGTTAACCTAACAGACCGCTGGGGGCACAATGCAACGTCACCATCAAAACTTTATTTAATTAATGAAGAAGATGATTGGGGCAGTATCGTTAGATTAAATAACGGTAAAGCCGATATCAATGTACCTGCGGGTTATTATACTTTAATCGCAAATATCATGACGTTTGATAACCCTGACTCTAACTCGGGACTTGTTGAGTCAGCGGCACAAATGGCAGTGCTTAACAAAAAAGTAGATGGCGCGACTGAAATTAACTTTGATGCGCGTAATGCACAACAAGTGACCTTTAAAGCAGAACAACCCCTTGATCCACAAGGTTACTCATTCGGTTTTACATACGCACTTGATGATGAAAAATCAGCCAAGTTAGCAGCTATCGAGATGGCGCCTGACTATGTAAATGATATGTATGCTTGGTCACAAGGTCATGACAGTCGTTTTCGCTCATTTATTACAACCCGTGCAGTTGCACCAGAAACCACTGTAAAAATGCAAAATGGTGTCGAGTTTGATTACATCAAACAAGGCCTTGCATTATCGTTCCATGGTGAAGGTTCAGCAGAAGTATTACCTGTTGGTGATGCCGGTTATAGTACCGACTGGAGCCAATTTGATCTTGATGGCAAAATTGCTTTAATCGCAAACCCTAACTACCTAACCAATTACATGGTCGGGAATGCAATGAAGCATGGCGCTACGGGTGTTATTTTTTATCGTCCGGGGCGTGAAGGCCGATACAAAGGCACCGTGACTGGCACACCAAAAGTGCCTGTTATTGGTATTAGCTCTGAAGAAGGCGAAGCGCTAATGGCCGAGATTGAAGCGGGTAATAATATTATTACTTGGTCAGGTGTTGCTGCTGAGCGTTCACCTTATGCTTATTCAATCAACCACATTACTGATGGCCATATTCAGTCTGGTCAAATTAATATTGCCGAACACAAAATGCATAAGATTACGGCGACGTATCACTCACAAAATGATGAGCGTCCTGCATGGACCGATGTCATGGCAATGACCAACAGTACGGGAGAGTTTTACTCAACGGGCAGCACACAATTGATCATGCTTCCACAAGTACGTGACGAGTATTACACCGCGACAGCCAAAAATGGCTGGACAAATATTGTCATGCCTAACCATAAAATTGAAAGCAATGGGGCTTATTTTGATGGGCCAAGAGCAATGACTGAAGGTGCACAAGAGACGACCTCATGGTTCAAAGGTCCACGTGGCGGTGCTTTAGGTAGCAGTGGCGCGCCTATTATCACGCGTGATACCAACGTGCTTCATTTTAACCTTGCCTCGTTTGGCGATGCAGCTAATCACGATGGTATTTTTGGTTATATTGGCAGCTCAGCGTTTGGCTTAACTTTAAATGGTGAGCCTGCATCTCCTACAGAAGGGGCATTAACACTTGAGCCGGGCGATCATCAAATTACTCTAGGGATGCGTTCATATGCACGTGGTGTTGGCGAGCGTTCACCTGTAAATGATAGCCTTGGTTCACTGTACCTAGGTTATTACACCTTTACTGCTAACGAGTACCAACAAGGTGTGCAACCCGTACTTGTACCTATGATTGATTTACCTGTTGACATCAACAACACAATGTCAGTAGGTGAAGAAGCAAAAGTGAAGCTCACAGGGCTACTTGATGGCGTCGGCGACGTTGCATTAGCGAATGTGCAATTCCAATATGCATACGGTAAAGAATGTACCATTGAATCGGTGCCTGCTTACATCTACTGCCCTGTGTCAGAAAAATTCTCAACAGAGAACTGGCAAGATGCGAAAGTAGAACAAGTGGATGGTGAATGGACAGCCACAATTCCAAATACAGGGAATACAGGTGAGTTTGTTCACATTCGAACAGTGATCTCAGACTATGGTTCAAGCTCAGCAGAGCAAATTACCATGCGTGCCTACATGTTGAAATAGTAAACGCTAGAAGAGTAAAGCCGCCATTAAGGCGGCTTTTTTACTTTAATAATCCCAATCAGGTGCAAAATCAGGATTGGCTAGGCGCTTATGTTTGTCAAGCGCATCAATTCTGTCTAAATCCTCGTGATCAAGTTTTACGGAATCATCAAAATTGTCCGCTAAATTTTCTCGCTTCGTTGATGATGGAATCGTCGTCATCTTATGTGCATTTATCCACGCAAGGACAACTTGAGCAGGGCTCGCATCATGCTTTTTAGCTATATCAACAATCACGTCGTCTTTTAGCACTTCACCCACGGCAAATGGCATATAAGCCGTAACATGAATACCCTGTTGCTGACAAAAAGCGCGTAACTTAGTGTTCGTCAGATAAGGGTGTACTTCAATTTGATTAGTAAATATTTCCCTCGCGTCAAGGGTTTGCATGGCCTCTTTTAGATTAGCAATTGTGAAGTTTGAAACACCAATGTGTTTTGCTAAACCCAGCTCTTTTACTTTTTTGAGCTCAGTTAAGTATTCACTCATTTTTTCTCCGTTAGACGCAGAAGGCCAGTGAATAAGTAATAAATCAACATAATCGAGTTGAAGCTTTTCTAAACTCTGCTTTACGCTCTCAATAAACTGAGCGCTGTTAAGTTTGTCATTCCAAACCTTGGTTGTAATAAAAATCTCACTACGAGGCACAGAGCTGTCTTTTATCGCTTTACCGACGTGCTCCTCATTACCATAAATTTGCGCCGTGTCGATGTGTCTAAAACCGATATCGAGTGCCATTTTCACTGAATTGTAAGCTGTTTTTCCTTCTAGGCGAAACGTACCGATACCTAAATCAGGCATTTCAATAACATGGTGTGACATAACCTCTCCTTTTGAAGTATTGGTTATACCAATTTGCTTAATTAAGAGCGCTATTTTGACGCAGCTAATCTCAGATTTAGCAGCTCAAAATGATTAAGTATTACTGCAAATTGGTATGATGAGCTTACTTACTTCACTGAGGCCAAAATATAAAGTTTCAAGGTGGGTTTTAAAATTAGTTAACTTTTTGGGCGAGATAATGAGTAGTAACTAAGCATTACTAAACATGCCTATCACCATGAGAGTGAGGAAAACAAACAGTTTTTAAGCTGGGCTAGCAATGCATTTTATATTTTAAGTCATACATTAAAATGTGATTAAAAGTCTAATCTAGGTGCTCATATTGACCACGATACACTTCAAAGGTTTTCACTACCGTATGCTGTTCTTTCGTTAAGTTATCAAACCAAGTATCAAAACGTTCATCGTCTTCTTGTTCACTCAAAGCAAGATACTGCGCTAACAGTTCAATGATATCGTTATGGCTAAATAATAACGTATCGACGCGGTGTGCAAGTGTAGAATGATCCTTATCACGAAGCGTATTCATTACATTTTGGTCTAACTGCTCAGTTTGAATTTCATCGTTCACTGCCTTACTCCTTCTCTTTGTATAAGCGCGTATACCTAGTTATAACAGCCTTCAAGACAATAGCCAGTTTTTTGAATTCAACTGCTTAAGGATTGCTCACACTGCTTATTTTTAATGCTATTTAGCATACATAAATAAGAATTGTTTTTATCTTGAACATTCCCTATATTTACTTTATTATAATTGATACATTATCACATAACATAAGTTAAAGAGATGAAACCTAACATTCACCCGGATTACCAACAAGTGGCTTTTCACGATACAGCCGCAGACAGCTACTTTATAATTGGTTCAACAATTAAAACATCACGGACAATCGCGCTAGAAGGTAAAACATATCCTTATGTACCAATTGATGTATCAAGTGACTCGCACCCATTTTACACCGGTAAACAAAAAGCGGTGGCAAGTGATGGTCGTGTCGCCGCATTTAACCGTCGCTTCAAAAACCTAGCAAGCAAATAACCGCCTAATACGGAGCAAAAATGAAAGTACTGAGTTCTTTAAAAAGCGCTAAAACTCGTTCTGGGTGTCAAATAGTAAAACGCAAAGGGCGTCTTTATGTGATCAATAAAGAAAACCCGCGTTTTAAAGCCGTTCAGGGTAAAAAGAAACGTTAAAAAAGGTGCTTAAGCACCTTTTTATTTACCAAATAATAACTCCCAAAAACCTGGTGGCTCATGAAGTTCATGGTATTTTTTTCGTAATTGATCAATTGATTTAAGGGGGGCTTTTGCAGCTTCTAACCCCTGTACTTCTGCAAGCTGCTTCGCGGATTTTGCTTGCTGAATAACTTTATCAAGTCCCTCTAAAGATTCACTTTCATGCTGTTTAAAATCAGCCTTTTTTGCTTTCTCTAGTAGATGAATAAACTCATCGATGGCTGTATTAAAAGAGTCTAGGTCAGTAGCGCGCACTGAGTTTTTATAAGCCAGCCCCATATTTTTCATATTAGCTTCAAGATCCAGTGGTGCATCTGCCATGCTACTAAGAGAAAAAAGTGTCAAAAAGCACACAAAAAGCGTTTTCATGTTGAGCCCTATTTAAGAATAATGTGCCAATTATACGCTTTAAAAAGAGTGAAACCTAGCCTCCATTTAAGCCAAAGAGTGGGTCGTAACCCTCTGGTATTAACTGTATAATCGATTAACTCTCACTCTTTAATTTATAAAATATTATGTTAAAAACCGTGCTATTCATTGCTTTGCTGGCTTTCTTACCGAGCACCTATGCACAATACAACGTTATATTTATCAATCCGGGGCATGCAAACACCAATGTTACCGGTCCGTTTTGGTATGAAGTTTCACAGTTAATGCGCGATGCAGCCGAAGATTTTGATCTGAACTTGACCATTCATTATGCAAATAGAAATCATATACTGATGAAAGAATTAGTGGCTGATGCAGTAAAACAATCACCCGATATGCTGATACTCGTGGATGAAAAAAGTGTACTCTCCCAACAGCTTTTAAATTTGCCGACCTTCAATACGCCCGTTTACTTTTTATTAAATCGCCCAACAGATAACGAACTACGCGCTCTCAAAAACAAAGGGATTAACATTGCTGGCAGTGTTGTGCCAGATAACGTTCAAGCGGGACACTTACTGGCAAAACAGCTCATTTCTAAAGCCCAACTCCCTGCCAGCATTTATGCTATTAATGGTGATCACACGACCCCTGCCGCTCTAGATCGTAAAACAGGGCTTGAAGCGTTTACTGCTCAACATGCACAAGTAAACATTGCAGCACAAGGTGTTGCTAATTGGTCATCGCCACAAGCATACCGACAAAGCTTAGGTCTATTAACTCATCATCCAGATATTCAGGTTATTTGGAGCGCTAATGATGCGATGGCATTAGGGGCCATTCGCGCATTAAATGAAAAAAAACGACGCACCGATGTGCTCGTTGGCGCAATAAACTGGCCACTCAGAGCCGCAGCTGAAAAAATCGATGTGTGCATTGGGGGGCATGTTACCTTAGGCGCACTCGCAATGATTAATATCCATGCTATTTTAGAAAATCCTAAGCACGATGTTTTGCACCAAAAGATGGCGATTTTTAGGCCTCATACAGAAGAAACACTAAAGTTCGTTGAGCAAATTCATAGCAATACCCTGGCAATTAACTTTAAAGTATTTAGTAAAGCGCAAAAGACACCACGGGTATTCAGCATTGAATCATTACTAGATGAAGCCAGTAAAAACGCGCTGTAAAGGGCGTTTACAGCGCACAATTAAACATTACTTATTGCTTAACCAAATAGCTTGGTAAGGCGATAGCAGCATTGTTTGGGTTTCTTCAGTAATAAGTTCTTCACTTATTAAGTCTTTCCACTGCTCTGTGCCAATTAAATTTAAGTCAGCTAGTGTCAACGTTTGTGGCTCATCACTTATGTTGTAAACACAAAACATGCTTTGCGAGCGATTGATACTTTGACGCCAAAAACCGAATAGCCCTTCACTTAAATGTAACGTGTATTGGGTGGCATTTGGATGAAATGCAGGCTGAGATTTACGAATTGCCATTAAGTTTTTCATCGCTTTAAACACAGTACGATGATGGGCATTTTCATTGCTCAATTTTGCTAATAGGTCTGACTCTTGCCAGCGATGACGATTAATAGCTCTATTATGTTGGCTGTTTTCAAAGCGTTCATAGTCATTGGTTGTCCCGAGTAAGCTATGAATATAAAGCCCTGGTATGCCTTCAAGAGCGAACATAATTGCGTGAGCACATAGAAACCGTGCAATGCCCCATTTATCTGGCCCTCGATGCGTTCCTTGCAAAGCATCAAACAACGCAATATTTAACTCGTACGGCGTATTTGTACCATCTGGAGCCGTTCGCAAAGACACCTTGCCACCGTATTTTGCTGTTGTACTGACCATTTCAGCTATTTGGGTTTGATCGAGCAAGCCTTCGACAGGCCGCAGCCCTATGCCATCGTGTGACGCAATAAAATTAAAATAAGCCGTGCCTTGCTGCGCCGGTGGCATACTCATCATCCAGTGTTTTAATGCGGTGCTATTACCACTGAGTAATGTGTGCAATAACAAAGGTGGCAATGAAAAGTTATAAATACAATGTGCTTCGTTGGCATTACCAAAGTACGACAGATTTTCGCGGTTAGGAATGTTGGTTTCGGTGATAATAATCACATTAGGTTCAACATGCTCTATAAGGGTACGAAGTAACCTGATCACTTCATGCGTTTCAGGTAAATTAATACAGCGGGTATTGAGCTTTTTCCATAAAAAAGCCACCGCATCAAGGCGAAAAATACGCACACCATTGTCTAAATAATGGCGAATTATAGCGACAAATTCATTTAAAACATCGGGATTAGCAAAATCAAAGTCAACTTGATCGTGGCTAAACGTACACCACACATGCTGCAAACCATCTTTCGTTTCTACTGCTTGTAAAAGTGGCGATGTTCGCGGACGAACAACTTGAATTAACTCATCGGTGGGGTTTGCTGTTTTAAAATACTCCCTGCCCGGCTCTTTGCCTTGAATAAAGTTTTCAAACCACACGCTACGACTAGAACAGTGGTTAATAACTAAATCAGCCATCAGCCTGACATCGGCTGAAATATCGCGGATATGCTGCCAGTTACCGAGCGCTTCATTCACTTGCACATAGTTCATCACCGCAAACCCTTCATCGGAGCTGTAAGGGTAAAATGGCAGAATATGCAATGCGTTAAGTTCTGGTAAGCATTGATTTTTAACAAAGCGATGTAACGTATGCAATGGCGGCTCTTCTGGTTTTGCCACTGCTTCCTCCGTGTTTGCATGGCGAATAATCGAATCACCGTACGCAATTAAAATCATATCTTGTTCGTCCCAACGGTTTTTGTGTGGCGTTGGGTCTCGAACAGGATCATCGCATTGCATGGTGTTAATCAATCTATCAGCGAGTTGTTCTAGGGTTGTATTAAGATCAACTTCGCCGTAGATACACGTTAAATGCTGTATAACTCGTTGTTGGAGTAGCTCTAATGTCACGTGTCTTCTCCGTTAAATATAGTCTTTATTATCAAGCTCTACGGCTTCTTCTAAGCGCGCAAATACATCGGGCATCGCCGATGCAACCCGGTTCCAGCTTGGCACAAAGGGGGCTTCCATTGGATTTTCTAAGAAGTGTTGTCCCGCATTCATTATATTTTGCGCAAACATCTCAACGGCTTTTTCTTCTTGGTGAATATCAAGCGTTAGGCCATTCATTAGCGCATCGTTGTGATACGTTTCGATAAAATCCAGCGCAATGCGATAATAGGTCGCTTTTAGAGAGCGGATAGTCTCAGAGGTAAACGTTACGCCTTGCGTTGCTAGCTTTCTAAACAAAGCTTTAGTGATATCAATCGACATTTTTGACAAGCCAGCAGCTTGATTACCCAACGATAAATCTTGGTGTATATGGTCGTAATTATCAGCAATATCAACCTGACATAACCGATTATGTGAGTAGTTACGATACATTTCTGATAACACACCAATTTCAAGACCCCAATCACTTGGAATACGAATGTCGTTCAGTACATCACGGCGAAACGAGAATTCACCAGCAAGTGGGTAACGAAACGAGTCCATGTATTCAAGATAGTCACTGCTACCTAAAATAGTTTTAAACGAGCGCAGCAGTGGCGTGACCAATAATCGTGACACTCGGCCGTTTATTTTCCCCTCAGCAGTGCGCGGATAAAATCCTTTACAGAACTCATAGTTAAAGCGCGGGTGTGCAACGGGGTAAATAAGTCGAGCCAGTAATGCTCTGTCGTAAGTTAAAATATCACAGTCGTGTAACGCGATAGATTCAACTTTTGCCGTTGCAAGTTTATATCCCATGCAGTACCAAACATTGCGACCTTTACCGAGTTCTCTTGGCGCGACGCCCAATTTTTGCAACTCTTTATCGAGCGCTTGTAAACGCGGACCATCGTTCCAAAGCACCTTGTGGTGTTGGTCAAGCTCAGCAAAAAATTGTAAAGCATGGCGATATTGGCTTTCATCGGCACGGTCTAAACCAATGGTGATTTGTGAAAGGTAAGGTACATGCTTTAGTTCAGCAATGATGTTTTGCAGCGCGGGTCCTTCAAGCTCACTGTATAACGAGGGTAAAATAAGCCCCATAGGCCGTTGCTTTGAAAAGCTAATTAACTCTTTTTCTAGTTCTTCTACTGGTCGATCAGCAATATTGTGTAGCGTAGTTATGATGCCATTTTGATAAAAATCAGCCATGAGATTGCTCCTTTTTTGCTGCTAAATGCGCTTTAATAATGCTTAATGCCGAGACTTCTTGAACCCAGCCCTCAGGGGCGGGTTTATCACTGAGCTGCCACGCTTTTTGTAATATGTGTGCTTGCACTTGACTGCCCGGGTTCTTGATAAGAACAGCGGTATCTGCCGCTTTTAGCATGGCAACATCATTTTGACTGTCGCCCAAAGCAATAACGGTAAAGGGGTTGCGATATGCTTTTTTAAATTGATTTAATAACCACTTTTGCGCTAATCCCTTATTTGTCCCTTTCGTAATATGAATAAAACGACCGCCAACCAACACCTCGTAATCGAGTGACGACATAATGTCTATAAATTGTTGTCGCTGTGTATCACTGCCTGAAAAACAAATAGGATCTGAATATTGACGCTGTAAAGCCAGTTCGCTTTTATCGAGGGGTAAACCAGTAAGTTCAGCAATTTCTTGGGCTGAAAACTGACTAAATAAACGCACACAATGACTAAACTGGCTTGCATGCTGATTAAGGTCATCGTGTAATTTATCGCAGCTTTGTGTGAGAGCATACCGCCAAAACCCATGATATTCGTCACAACCAATTGGTTTTACTGCAAAGTAGTTTTTGGGAATATACACTGCCGCCCCATTCTCAACAATAAAGGGCTGGTGATGTTCAAGGCCCGCTTGAATATCTATAACCTCAGCAAATGTTTTACTCGTATTAAAAATAACGTTAATACCCGTATCGTTCAGCTCAGCTAAAAAAGGTTTTATAACGTCACACTCGTAACTATCGTGATCAAGCAAAGTGCCGTCTAAATCGGTAAAAATAAGTGGTTGTGAAATTTTATCTGCCAACAACTGCATTTTTGTAATATCGCGTTGGCTATCAAGTAATAATAAGGCATCAACATCATGTGCGAGCGTCGCTAAGTTTTCACGGGTGATTCGTTCAAAATGAGATATAAAGCGCCTCAGTGTTATTTCATCAAATGTGCCTTTACCTAATCCATTTTTAGCAATTAACTTGTGTTCTTGCTCTAAACGCCATGCATACACATCTTCAAACGATGGTGCTTTTAACATAATGGTGTAATCAGCCATAGCAAATACATTCTGATATTCATTCGCTAAACAGCTGTTCACACAACGCCGCCAAACGCCATCAGCATCCTCGTATTGCTCTAAGTCATTGATAGGTGTTTGCAGCTGATATGGCTGCTGCGCAGTACTGGCAACGCACCATCCTTCAAAAAATATGATATCGACCGGCTTTTGGTTAGTTGGCCAGTGTTCTTTTGCGACAGGGTCATCCGTGAGCTTGTCGAATTGCGGTAAAGGCACATTCTTTTTGCCAGCCATTAACGCCGATAAGGTTTGTTCCATTAACTTTATATCGTGAGTACCGGGGACCCCTCTCGTTACAAAGAGTGGGTGTACGTCTTCGGCCAACTCGGCTCGTGCTGCATGACTAAGATAAAAGTCATCAATAGACAAGGAAACACTATTAAACTCTGTATTGCTGTTGACCCACGTCACAAGAAAATCAGCAAGGGTTGTTTTACCAGAGCCCTGACAGCCATTAATCGCCACCAGCATCGGCTGTCCAGCCATTTTTGCGCTTAACACATCGTGCGCGAGGGGTATAAAGAATTGTTCACTTAAATATTGATATTTAAGTGGTAACTGATGTTTCGCTAAAAACGGGGTTATATCCACAACATTTGCCTCTTGCATAATCGCTCCTACCAGTATGACATAGAGATAAATGCAGTTAGTAGACCAGTTTTATAATTCCTTACTTTTTATGAGGTTACAAAAAAAGCGCATATTAAATGCGCTTTTTTGGTGCAAATTCACATCATTTTTTACATGCTATTGCTCAGTCTGCACTGCTTTGGGGAGCACGGCATTTAAAATAATACCGAGAATGGCACATAAGCTTACACCTTGTAGGCTAAACTCATTACCACCAATATGCATACCACCAATACCAAACACTAATATAAGTGCGATAATCGTTAGGTTGCGTGGGGCTGTCAAATCTTCTCCCGATTTAACCAAAGTATTCAAACCAACTACCGCAATAGAGCCAAACAGCAAGATCATAATACCGCCCATCACTGGCACAGGAATGGTCTGCAAACCCGCGCCCATTTTTGCTACAAAGGCCAGCACAATAGCAATAATCGCTGTCCACAACATCACACGCGGATTAAAGTTTCGTGTCAGCATCACTGCCCCTGTCACTTCAGAGTAAGTGGTATTCGGTGGCCCACCGAAAATGGATGCCGCAGACGTTGCCAAACCATCACCTAATAAGGTGCGGTGTAACCCTGGTTTTTTTAAGTAATCTTTTCCCGTTACTTGGCTAATAGCCATCATGTCGCCAATGTGTTCTATTGCAGGCGCAATAGCAACTGGCACCATAAACAAAATAGCTTGCCATTTAAACTCTGGATACGTGAATGCAGGCACAGCAAACCAATTGGCTTCGGTTACTGCATTAAACTGCACAATACCAATGTATAAAGACGCAACATAACCAGCAACAACCCCAGCCAGAATAGGAATAAGCTTAAAAACACCTTTGCCCCACACAGCAAAAATAAGTGTGACGAGCAAAGATAAACCCGACACCCAAATAGCTTGCTCGTAAGGCACTAACTGCGCAATGCCATCACCAGCCTTGCCCATTGCCATGTTTACAGCCACAGGTGCAAGTGCTAACCCTATCACCATGATGACAGGACCAACCACCACTGGCGGCAACACTTTTTCTAAGGCGCTAACACCTTTAAACTTAACAACTAAGCTTAAAATTAAATAGCAGAACCCTGCTACCATCAAGCCACCCATTGTGGCTGGAATACCCCACATTTGCACTGAAGCGATAATAGGAGCAATAAACGCAAATGACGAAGCTAAAAAAATGGGAACTTGGCCTTTAGTCACAAAATGGAACAACAAAGTGCCTAAGCCTGCGGTGAATAGCGCAACATTAGGGTCAAGCCCCGTCAGTAAAGGGACAAGTACCAACGCGCCAAATGCGACAAATAGCATTTGCGCCCCCGTTAAAATAGTTTTTAACGAAAATGTTTGATGATTTTCCACGCTATTTACCTAAACTGTGCCAAAAATTTTGTCGCCGGCATCTCCTAAGCCTGGAATGATATATCCTTTTTCATTTAAGTGACTGTCTAATGAAGCCGTAAAGATTTCAACATCTGGGTGAGCTGCCAATGTTTTCTCAACACCTTCGGGTGCTGCAACGAGAACAATGACTTTAATATCTTTACAACCTGCTTTTTTAAGCATATCGATAGTGGCAATCATTGAACCACCTGTCGCAAGCATTGGATCAATTACGAGACTTAAACGCTCATCAATCTTGCCAACTAATTTTTCAAAGTACGGAACGGGTTCTAAGGTTTCTTCGTTGCGTTGCAAGCCAACAACACTCACTTTTGCAGCAGGTAATAACTGCATAACACCATCCATCATACCAAGCCCAGCACGCAAAATAGGCACAACTGTAATTTTTTTACCTTTGATATGCTCAACTTCTAAGGGAGAGCCATCCCACCCTGTGATTTGCACATTTTCTAGTGGTAAATTTTTAGTCGCTTCGTAGGTAAGCAGGGTCCCCACTTCAGACGCTAATTCACGAAAACTTTTAGTACTAATACCTTCTGCGCGCATAAGGCCAAGTTTGTGTTGAACTAACGGGTGAGTAATTACATGGATAGACATAAGTAGAACCTAAAAGAAATAAATTACGCCTATTTTAGCGCATAATAGACAACTCGACTGCAAAAAATCCCCCTTCATTGCATTAATTTCTTTAACTGGTCTAATATTAAACAGTAGGCAGTGTCTATTAAGCGCTTTGCAACAACATCGGCTACTTCCGCTTAACAATTCATTTAATAAAATTGGGCATCAGAATGGCATGAAACTATACGCAACGATTCTTTTATTATGTATTTATGCTGTGCCGGTTAATTCTGAGCCATTGCATGTAAAAATAATGACTGACTTTATTCCGCAAGCAGACGGCAGTCCCGAGAATGAGGCAACTGAATTCGTGTTAGCTGCGGTCACTGAGTTGGGCAATAAAATCAGCTTACAGTTTGTACCTGGCAGCCAATTACAGGACTGGAAACAACTTAGTCAACTTCCCGATGTCTGTTTACTCAACAAGCTTAAAACACCTGAACGAGAAGCGAGTGCTATTTTTACTCGGTATCCTCTGATGGCCTTTCCCGAAAACAAACTGATTGTATTCAACAAACCAACCTTACCCAACTCGATTTCATTAACCGACGCCGTAAATTATTATGACCTCACCATTGGCGTGACGAGTCGGCGGTCTTACTCTGCTAAAA
Source organism: Pseudoalteromonas sp. MB41 (assembly GCF_020966275.1). NCBI lineage: Bacteria > Pseudomonadati > Pseudomonadota > Gammaproteobacteria > Alteromonadales > Pseudoalteromonadaceae > Pseudoalteromonas > Pseudoalteromonas sp. MB41. The sequence goes on from NZ_JAJJZF010000011.1 coordinate 84,605, forward strand.
TCGATGATTTTATAAAACGACACGAAGAACATTTTTTTAAAGTAGATGGGGCTGCCAATGCAATTCAGCTTGGCTACATGCTTTTTGAAAATAAAATTGACGCTATTTTTGAATATAAATCAATGTTCATTCACCGTTATCAACGCGCACATGGTATTGATAAAATCCGTTACTTAACGATTGAACCCTCTGAGCCTGCTGCATTTGGTTACATAACCTGTTCGCCCTCGCCGCAAGGTAAACAGGCCATTGCATTATTTGAACACGCATTGCAAACAGAGAAAATAAAGACTCTCATTAGTACAAGGCTCATGGAATTATTTCCTGCACCCGACAATACGTTGATTGTTGATGCTTTTAATGCCGCCTATAAAAATTAAGACATTAAAATTTGTTCCATTACCCAGCTGGTGTGTAAAGCGGTTACACCGGTTGAGGGATGAGGCGCGCCCAAATCAAAAAATTGAGCCATATTTTCTACATGAAATTGCTGTATATGAGTTGGGTTTTCAATAGATAGTTGGCGTATACCCTGTGTGTTGTTGAGCTCGATAGGTTTTTCGTCAAACACACTAAAACATATTTCACCCTCACTGCCATAAATAATAACGTCGTCAAAGCGGTTCGCACACGCAAAGTTCCAACTGCCAGAGCCCGTAATCCCCGATTTATGATGCCAGTGCGCTGTAATAGCATCAAAAGCGGAATAAAGCCCTTGTTGATTAGCACAAAAACCGTGTACTTTTTCAAAATCACCTAATAAATACGCTAACAAATCAAGACCATGGCTTGCTAAGTCATCAAAGTAACCGCCACGTGCAATCTGTTTATCAGTTCGCCAGTTATATTCTCTAGATAAGTCCAAAGCACTTGCTGGTTTGCTCAAATGCCAACTTACATGACGCACTTTACCAATTGCGCCACTTTCAATAAGCGATTTCACTTTATTAAAACGTGGCAACGAACGACGATAATAAGCAACAAATAAAGGCTGTTTTGCCTCTTTGAATGCTTCAACAATGGCTAAACTGTCTTCATAGCTAGGCGCTAAGGGTTTTTCGATACAACAGGGTTTGCCAGCCGCCGCCACTTCAAGTGCAAACGTTTTATGGCTGTCGGGCGGCGTTGCAATGTATACGGCATCAACCTGTGCATCGTTTATTAACTCACTGGGGCTTGCAAACACCTTGGGCACATGATGACGCTGTGCATAGTCGCGAGCTTTGTTTAAATCTCGACGCGTCACGCCCACCAGCTCAATGCCATCGGTTTGTTGATACGCGGGACCACTTTTAACTTCGGTTACTGCGCCACACCCAATTATGGCAAAACGAATTGGCTTATTCATTACATTCCTTTTTTAGTGAGATAATAGTTAAACTGACTTTGCATATAGCGATTAATTTTTAAATGCTCGGGACTCCACCCAGCTAAAAAGCGGTAAAAATCAGCCCAAGCATATGCCCAGAGTTCATCCCAGCTAGCAATCACATCTGCCGCACTGATATTCGGTTTATAACGTTTTAGAGCTAAGGCGAGCTCATCGTAATACTGGTCTAAATATGCGCTGGCATAGGTATGGAGCGCCTTATCACTTAAGCAACTACCTAAAAAGTACATAACATCAATAATACCGACACCCTTTCCAACGTATTGAAAGTCATAGCCATATACACAATTAGTGTGTGGCTTTATGGCAAAATTAGCAAGTTTCGCATCGCCATGTATGAGCGTTTGATATACACACTGCTTAAGTGCTGTATCGATATTTTCTGCTTCAACTTTTAGGCTTGAATGTGTCATTCGCGCATACTCATCTGGACGAGTCGCTAAGTGCCAATAGCTACCTTGCGGCCAAAGCCCCTCAGCAGTGCTACTTAAATTAACAGCATGAAAATGCGCTAACCATCTAAGAATCGCATCAATATAAGCAGAGCTTGCTTGGGCTTGTTGATAACCACACGCAGTAAAATCAGCAAATAAGAGTGCTTGCTGGTTATTTTCTTGCACCGCGTTTAAGCAGGGAATGGCTGCAGCCTCAAGCGGTAACTGTCCACTAAACTGCTGATACCAATTAAATTCGACTAAATATGATTGCCGCTTTCTTGCTAATGCAAACTCACTTTGCGTGATCCGACTATGATTAATTTGCCGAGGGACTTCTATGGCTTTTATGACACATGCCTCACCGTTAAGTTTACAGCGAATAATTTCGCCGCAATCACTCCATACAGAGGCTGCATGCTCTATGTCTTTAATATCAGGAAAGTGCTTTTTAACAAATTGCCTTACGTTCATACAGTCATGTTTTAACAAAAAATCTATGGGCAATGGTAGGTGATATCCCTTTCGGGCACAATATTGCATCCCTAAGCTGAACTTTTTACACTGATCACACTCATTAAAAAAATAAGCGTATTTGACCTGAAAAACTCAGGATTAGATCCACGCATTTGATATGTTTTTAATCCATGTTTTTCTACCATAAGTCATCAAGCAAAAAGCGAGGGGCGGCTTATGAACACCACGGTAAAAGATTGGTACATTGTTGCTGTTATGGATGGTGAGCAATTGGTCGGTGAAGTGCTGTACGGTACAGTTATAGAAGATGCGACCATCCGCTTTTATGAAGGGGACTACGTGACAACATCAAGGATCGTATCAATAGATGTTAAGGCTCAGCAGATAATAACAGCAAGCAACTCTTGCTACGCTCTCAAGGGACGCGGAAAACGAGCTGTTATCGATTTAGACGATTTCGAAATGCTTCGCCACGGATTTTCGCCTGAGCAAATTAGGGCGTTAAATAGCTCATCGCCACTTTTAGCCCATTAGCACTGGCACCAAGCGGACTTTCATCAATCAACCACTACTACGTTGGAGCTAATAATGCCGACACACAAAATTGATTTTCACAATGCCGAATGCTCGGCCTGCCATAAAAAGCATGTCGATATTAGAACTGAGATAATTGCACCATCACCAGATAGACCAAACGCTATTCGCAAGAAAATTATCTTTCGATGCGAAGAACACCTCGATTGCGATGTCGATGAGATTGAAAAGCTTGCGCTAGTCAAAAAGCGTTTTCAAAATCTAGACGCAAATGACCTTGTTGATGGTGAAACTTTCCTAAAGCAATTGGACTCTGATTAAGTAAAGCATAAAGCAGGTCACCTAAAAAATTCAAAGTATTGCCAAGTATTAAAAAAATAGTAATTACTGAAATCCATAATACTTCCCAGTAATTGGAATGCCTTTGATGAGAATAGCCGTCTTATTCTAATCAAAAACAGGCTAATTTTGATTAGAATAAGGCGGCTTCCCAGCCCACCTCTTTTGGCATCAAGCCAAATAGAGTTAACTAAGTAGGAAGTGAGCTAGTCCCTATTAATTTCTTCAATGTTATCACTTAAGGAAGGTAGTCGCTTAGTCATTTCGTCATGATCTTCATGCTGCACTAATAAAGGCATTACTGTTATATTTAATGCATTAATCATCGCATAACGATGATTGCCACCAAGTAATAGCACTTCACCATCAAAATGTGGTTGTGGCTTAGCAACTACAGGCGTTAAAGGATTCCCCTCACTACAATAAGCAATAACATGGGCAAGCTTGTCAGCAAAGCCTAGTTCCCATAATTCTTCTGGTGAGCGTTTATTGTAGTGGCATAAACTATTGTAAAATTCAGTTTGAAACACCCAGCAAAGCCTAAGGCCATCTGGATACTCTTTGGCATATTGATTCGGTGACATACCATCGAAAGCGAACCTAAAGTTATTAGGGCAAAGATCCCAATTAATATCAAACGAAGGCCAGAATTTAACTGGCTTGTCTATAATATTTTTTGCTTTGTCTTGAAGGCTCAACCTAAGCTCCCTGATTTTTCGATATTGCGCTAGGTCCCTACCATCATCTACTGCTTGGCTCTCCATGATCGATTCATGAGTAATACCTTCTGCTTCCATTTCCTTCAATATACTCTCAAAATCAGTCACGAATTACTCACGCAAAATTATAACGGGCTTATCACCATAATTACTTTCTAGATTAGAAAGTTCATCATATATCTCTTCAACTGAGATTGGCGAAGATATATTGGTTGATATTCTATCTAAGATAGTTATTTTCGGGCCATTTACTTCGTATTCTCGCTCCGTATCTTCACTTTTTACAATTTTATCCTCAGCGGAATACAACGTATAAAAAATGACATCACCTATGCGGTAAGCTATTGCGCCCAGCAATACAATTTCATCATCTAAATTTAACTTCCCGTCTACAACATCGAATGAAATACGAAATCGAATAGCATTCCCACTAAAAAAATCAAAAATACTAGAACATGATGGCGCTAAATACTCAACTTCTTCGAGGCTAACATAAATTTCATTTCCGACATCAAATAATCGTGCAATTCGCATTAACGTATTCAATGCCTCAATATTATCGGAGTAGTCAATACTATTTCCCTCAGAGTTGATACTTCCCAAAACCTCCTGTCCACTATCACCCTTTATTAAAACTTTAAAAGTATCGCCACTAGAAACATCAGAAATAAATTTCAAATGTTCTCTTAAATCTCTTAATTTAAAGGGCTTTACACCGAAATCAAATCTGAAATTTAAATTTTTACTATTGTGCTTAAGTGTAAGGTCAAAAAAGCTAGACTTATATCGTGACTTAAATAGAGGATGATTAAAGTCACCTAAGAACTGAGGAAAGTAGGCTTCAACATCAAACCTGTAATCATTACTGATACTACCTTTGCGAAATATCATTTTTGCTTTAGCAGTAGGCTCTAGGCGAGTTAACGACAGCTCAGCCGACTCTGCACTCAGATCAGTTTTTTCGTGCAACAGCCCAAATCGCTTTTCTACAGCAGCTATATTTGAGATGTTAGCCTTTTCTTTTAGGCCAAGATGCACATCAATAAGCGCTTCTAGGTTTTCTTTTCCTATTAGGTCAAACTTTATTTTTAAGCGCTCATCATCATACCCCACGTTTTCCAAAAAATTCTTTTTGCGATAGGTATAATCATTAAGATTGCCAATATAAGATTTCAACTTTTGCGATAGTGATGCACCTGTTAGCTCACTTAATAAATGGCTTTCATCATAATGAACGGTGTAACTCTTTTTATCTGTTGTAGCGATTAATTCAAGGACTTTTTCAATAAGCTCTTCATCCATATGCCTAAGAAAAGCCCTGATGGGCTGGTTAGTAGCGTCATATTCAATGAAAATGTAAAAACAAGGAAGTGGATCAACAGCCAATTTACGTAGATTAGGCAAATCAATAGATAGCTTTCGTTTTTGACCATCTGTTGCCTTGACCTGCACTTTACACTTTGGTGCAGACTGATGAACTGTTAGACCTGTGATTTCGTTGCTAAATGGAAACTCAACGATGAAATCCCAGCCCATTTTATCTTTAGTAGATTTGTTAGCGATTAAGCCAACTTCTGAACACCAAGCATAAAAGTGTGACTCACCTAGATCGCCCAAATCTCTCATTTCTTGACTTCCTTAATAGCTTTCGTTATTTCTTAAAATAAGAAAACCAGCTCCCGCTGGCTTTCGTTTGCTTGGCTTAGGTTGTCCCAAACTAAATCAAGGTATTAGCAGAGTGATTTTAAATCAATGGTTCTGCCCACCTTGATTCTTATATATTACCATTTTGCTCTCGCTTCTCGTTGATGAAAAGCATGATAAACATAAAGGCAATTACAAAATAAATTGCACTATAATTTCCAAAGTTTGCTTTTTTCTCTTCTAAATATTGCTCAAGGCTGTATAGCTGCTCTCCCTTAATATTAAGAGACATAATTTCTCCGCCATTCACATTAATATGAGAGCTAACCAAATCGCCTTCTTTTAGTTTATTTAAAGCAAATGCACAATTAAAAGCACCACCAATATGAGCAAATAGTGAAACCCCATTTTCCTTAGCTACGAGTTCAAGCACATCACTTGTACGATTCTTTGACGTACATTGAACCTTATCAATAGTAAAAGAGACCAATTTAGCTTCTTTTTCTATTTCAGTAAGATAGCTGCTAGGTTCAGTAAACCAAAGTTGCTTAATTCCTAAAACTAGAAACAAGACGGTTCCAAATAAAAAACATACTAGTTTGATGTTCATAGATTTAATTGTCCCGACTTAGTAGTTTTTAAGCGTATTAGCGTCATTGATGGCATTAATCACATCCATTGTATTTCCCGTACCATTATACAAATTCAAGGTTGATACACCTGCACCTCCTGCTGCAAAAGTCGATATATCAATTATTGTACCTGCGGCATTGTGCGGGTTTTCTATAAATGGAAATGCAGCCCTTGCGTCAGGGTGAGACAGTACATCCCCTAGGTATTGCTGGCTTGTAGTCATATTGTTTCCATTAACTAATGCATGAGTCTGATCTACACCATAAGCGATCATTGGCCCCCCCAATATACATCCCTTAACTGTCATGCAAGCCGCTAATCCACCAATAACTGATCCGCCAGCAGCTAATGTTTTAGATGGGTTATTATATGCAATACTTGCTGCATTAGCTGCACTATCAGCCGTAGTTGTAAGTGCATTACTAATTGAGTTTCCTAAATCAGTTAAAGCGCCCTCTATGCTACCTCTAATTTGTGCAGCTCCATCAGCAATACTTCTAAACCATTTAGCTAATGGGGCATCAGGCGATTCAAACTTGGGATGGTTGGCGTCATTATACGCTTTCATGAAGGCTGCGGTTATTGCACCATTTGCAAACTTACCACCTGTAACTTGGCTAACAGTACCACCGACGACAGCAGCGGCAACAACTCTTGCTCCCGTATCCTTGAAGGCTGCATCAATCTTGCCTCCTGCCATACTTGATACGCCTGCCGCAGCAAAACCATGTCCAAACTTACCACCAGAAAGGACACTACTTATTCCGCCTGCCATCCCTCGAATAAGTCCTTTTCCGAGTATATTCTGTATCCCGTTATTGGCAATTAACTCACCAGCACCGTAGAAAAGCGCCCCACTAAATGCTCCAACTAATGCCCCCTTTAGAGAGCCAGTTGCAACGTAACCAGATAATGCCCCTCCTGCAATTGCCCAAGCTAATCCAGCTCCAGCAGTCATCACTGTAATGCCTATTTGAACAATCGTTTTCCAATACTTCTTAACAAACTTAGTCAATGACTTAAAGAAATACCCACTCGGATCGGTATAGCTCATCGGATTATTCAAAACATAACTATAACGGTTATAGTTTTGGCTATTCATTGGAGCTTGAATATGCGGATCAGCCTGAAGGAATCGTCCCAAGGTTGGATCGTAGATCCGACCGTTCATATGGATAGTGCAGCTTTAAGAACCTTTACGAACCTTTAAGAGTGGAAAACATCTGACCTTTAATGTACTTAAGAAACTTATAATAACGAGGCTAAAAATTTTGTAAATGGTACAATATCTTCACCAACGCTAGCAGCTTCTAATACTTGCATATACTCGTCTCGTCGCTCCATAGGTACAACAGTCCATGGGTAACCGCCAGAGGCCATCATTAAATTCATAATGAACCTGCCCATTCTGCCGTTACCATCAAAGTAAGGGTGGATGTAAACGAAAATGAAGTGCCCCAGTACCACTCTGACTGCTGCATTACCCTCCTCTGCGAGTAAATCGAAAAATGTCGGCATCATGTCGCGTACCGCATCTCGATTAGGGGGAGTATGCATAGACTGGCGAATATAAACAGGCCCTGTTCGGTAACCAGCTAAGTCCGATTGTTTAATAATACCAGCCGCAACACTTGGGCCAAATAAGGCAAGGTAACAATCACTGTGCGTCTGTTCCAATACGTCACCAGAGTTCTTACCTTCTAATACTGCTAAAACGGCTTTTTTAACTTCTTGGAACGCATCCCAGTAACCTTTAGCAGCCATGGTATCTAGGTGCTTTTTACTCTCGTCTGAACCATCAATTTGCCAGTTACCTGAACGAACAAGTTCAATTAGTTCACGAGTCACTCGATAGCCTTCAATAGACAGTGAGTGGTAGGCGTCGGTAACGTACTTGTCTTCTACTTCTGCCATGTAGGTTTCGATGTCGATGGTTTGGTGTGGTTGTTCAGGGAAGTGCGCAATAACACTTTCACGCATTTGCGCCCACATTAACCGCATGCGATTAACATAGGGCGATACATCACGACGACCAAAACTCACCTGTAAATTCTCGGCGAATGGGTCTTCTTCTTGCACTTTCAAATCGGCTGCCTGCATACCTTTTAAGATATTGTCAGCAATTAGGTCGCGGCCAATATTTCTAAAAGCCCCCACTAATCTGCCTGCAATCACGCTGTGATTACCGGCAAGTAAAACAGACAATACGTCTGATGCATCTGTCACCATTGATAAGGCTGTACGCATTAAGATGGGTGCATTTTTAAATTGGTTAGCCGAGCAATAAACCAGTGCTGAAGCCAAGCTGTATACGTTTAGTCCTGCTACGTTTTTAATATACTCAACATCAGGTAAATTTAACCTAACATCGAAAATAGAGGTATTGTGTAAAAAAGCGGTGGGTTTATTGTTGCCTTTGGGGGAGCGAACGAGCAATTGCTGAGGCACGGTTCTATCGCCGATATGCAGACTAAGTGATTGCTCAGGTGAAAGACACCATGATTTGGAGAACCGCTGTGACAAATATGCACCGCAAAAATCCCAGAAAGAAGTATACCAAGATGTACTGTCGCCCGGCTTTTCATCTGGCATAGCCGGTATGTACCAGCCTCGAATAACTTCACGAATAAACCCATGCTTCAAGAGCCGCTCTCGATGCACTCGACTAAGTTGCTTTGACTGAATGGCTACAACTCCTGACTCCTGAAGCTGTTGTAATTGCTCAAGCGAAGCTGCCAGTTTTTGTGATATGTCATTCATGTTCGCTCCAACCATTACTTACGATACTTACCCGTTATTAACTTCACCGCTAGGTTTTAGAGTTATATCATTTATAGGTTTTAATGTCATATCATTTATAGGTTTTAATGTTTCTAGGTAAAGCTAGTAATGAAGATAAACACAACACATCACGGGTTGATGTCTTTTTTCCACAATCGTAATTACTTAAGAGTGATGCAACTGAAAATATTCATCTAATCCAAAGTATATCTGCTTGGGGTTCATAATGCAGGTCTGTTGTACATTTTGTACCATGGCTATGTTGAATTATTCCATTCGCTTAATTACGGTCTATTTTTAGGCAATAAAAAACCCGTGTTAAACACGGGTTTTTAAAGATAAAGTCCTAGAACTGCTGAGGACTTGCATTGTTGAATGACTTACTCGTTTACCACACTTTTAAGTGGGTTAACTGGCTTTGCATTATCGTCTAGCAAGTTCATATCAAAATCGAACTCGTCAACGCGAATAGCTTTTTCGCGTTTCTTGTTGTAATCGATTAATTGCGCATATTCTTGCTCACTAATCACGTTAGCAACAAGTGCGTTATCAAGTGTTTCTGCAAAACGAACGCCCGGTTTAATTGTTTTAGCACGCAATGCTTTCTTCACTTTTGCAAGTAGTTCAAGACACGCCATTTTCGCTTTGTAAGCCTGCTCATTGATGTAATGACCATCACCTTCAATTGGCGTTACTAAGTGCGTGATTTGTGCCTTAAACGCAGTATCCATTTGTGCTTGTGTTGCTAGCTCACGAATTAGATCATCGCTAATTTTCGGCATTTTCATCGAATAATTCATGGTGATGAAACGCATGAACTTACGCGTACCACTTGCAGGGAAGTTATCTAAGAACTTGTGCAGTGCTTCTTCAGCACTTTGAAGTGCAAAGCGTGTTGCATAGTGGAAATACGGCGCAGCTTGCTCGCGTTCACTGCTTGCTACTTTTTGCTCGTAATACTTAATTGATGCCATGGCAGCGTATAAGAAACTCATTACATCACCTAAGCGTGCAGATAGCATTTCTGCTTGTTTAAGCTTGCCACCTAACACAAGTAACGAGAAATCAGCATAAACAGCTAACTTAGCCGACAGCTTTTGTGCCGCTTTTTCGTAATCACGAACTTCTGGTAACGACGACTTAGCACCTGCTGTAAATGGTAATACACCTAAGCGGAATGCACGTAAGCTGTTCGCGACACTGTAGCCCACTGTTTTACGTAAAATACGGTTAAATTCTTTATCTGCGTTTTTGTCTTCACTATGAATAGACTCAACCATAGATTGCAGATATGGGTGACAACGCATTACACCTTGTCCAAAAATCATTAGGTTACGGGTAAGAATGTTCGCACCTTCAACCGTAATAGCAATCGGTTGAGCAACATAGCCACTGGCTAATGTATTTTGCGGACCATTTTGAATCGCTTTACCAGCTTGAATATCCATTGCTGAATCGAGCACATCACGGCCAATTTCAGTCATGTGGTACTTTGCAATTGCAGTCACAACCGATGGTTTTAAGCCCATGCCTAAACCTTCGGTTGTTAGTACGCGCATAGCTTCTTGTAGGTATGTTTTACCTGCAATATCAGCTAGTTTCTCTTGGATACCTTCAAATTGACCAATCGCTAAACCAAACTGTTCACGAACAGCAGCGTATTCAGAAGCCCCTTTAAATGCCACTTGTGACGAGCTAACACCTAGCGCTGGAAGCGAAATACCACGGCCAGCACCTAAACAGCTCACCAGCATCTGCCAACCACGACCAATGTTCTTTTGACCACCAATGATGAAATCCATTGGCACGAATACTTTTTCGCCACGAGTGGTCCCGTTATAAAAACGGATGCCCATTGGGTCATGACGATTACCAAGTTCAACACCTGGGTGATCTTTAGGAATAAGCGCACAGGTAATACCTAGGTTTTCTTTGCCACCTAGTAAACCATCAGGGTCAACAACTTTAAACGCCAAGCCTAATACAGTCGCAATGGGTGCAAGCGTAATGTAACGTTTGTCCCATGTGATCTCTAAGCCTAAAACTTCTTCACCATTAAATTGACCACGCTTAACAACACCAATATCTGGAATGCCACCGGCATCAGAACCCGCTTCAGGGCTCGTTAACGCAAAGCATGGAATGTCACGACCATTCGCAAGGCGAGGTAAGTAATGATCTTGTTGCTCTTTAGTACCAAAGTGCAGTAATAGCTCACCTGGGCCTAATGAATTAGGCACCATAACCGTTACCGCGACCGCAGAACTCTTCGTTGCAATCGTGCCAACAATTGTTGAGTTTGCATAAGGGCTGAACTCTAAACCACCGAATGACTTAGGAATAATAAGCGAGAAAAAACGCTCTTTTTTCAAGAAATCAAGAATGTAGTCAGGAAGATGAACGCCATTTTGGATTTCAGAATCATCAATCATCGATAATAATTCTTTAACAGGGCCATCTAAAAACGCTTGCTCTTCGGCGCTCAGCTTTGCAGCGGGGACATCACGAAGTGCATCGAAGTCAGGTTTACCTTGGTAGATTGAACCTTCTAACCAAACATCACCTGCATCTAACGCTTCTTGTTCTGTAATTGAAATACTAGGTAATACTTTTTTTAATTTTGTACGTAAGCTCATAATAAACTCATCCGACCAGACAGTAATACCTACATTACGTCATAAATTGCACAATAGATCAATTGGTCCAACCAGTTTTTTTAACATTTTTTTATATTTATTTTTTCCTTGCACGCTAAGCACTTGAATATATTGAACTTACACGTGTACGCTCAATTTCGATTTTTTATATCAAAATAGTTAAACCTAAAGGATGAAAATAAAAAGCCCAACTAAAAAGTTGGGCTTAGGAATAAATAACGTTAAAGCTCGTCTTCGATAGGAAATAAAGAGATAAACCATACTTGAAAGCGCCGCCAAGACGAGGTTTGTGGCTCTTCATCAAATTGCTGATTACTTATGGTATCAAGCCAAATTAGTTCGTCATCATCTGGGCTTTTTAACTCAACTTTCCACGCATACTCAGGCATCTTTTTATCAACCCAGTGGGCTAAAAAGCCGCTCAACTTTTCACTGTCTATTAGTACGCCCATTTCGGTATTTAAATCAAGTGATCGCGGGTCAAGATTCATGGTACCAACGAATATTTTTTCATCATCAAATGTCATCGTTTTTGCGTGCAGACTTGCCTGTGATGATCCGGTAACCTTTCGGCCTGCTTTTCGTTTAATTGCCACTAAGTCACTTGGTTTTAGTTCCCACAATTTAACACCGCCACGCACTAAATCAGCACGGTATTTTTTATAGCCCGCATGCACAGCAGACACATCCGTAGCAGCCAGCGAATTAGTCAGCACAGTTACATCAACGCCCTTTTTAACCCAGCTGGTTAATAACTGCGTACCTTGCTCGCGAGGGATAAAATACGGCGATACAATAATAGCCTTGCGCTTTGGCTCTCCCATCTTTTTAAACAATGAAGGCGACATATTTGCCGACTTTTCATCGACATCATTCATTACTTTATCTGGGTGATCGTAAAATAAGGTCGACTCCTGCCAGTCAAACTCTATTTCATCGTTAAGCAAACGATTTACAAAGGCACTTTCACGTAATTGTTCAACATAATTGCTTTGCTGATTGTCTGCTACATAATTTTCTAGTGTCTTGGTTATCTCGATAAGTGATTGTTCATCACGCTCACCATGTAAATTTTGAACAGGGTATGAAAGTGTGTGATTCCAATATAAATCAAATGCATCTGAGGCTTCTGGCACAATATTACCCACGCTCATGACATCTAAATCGATAAATTCAGAATGATCTTCTGCTGAAAAGTAAGCATTACCAATATTGCGCCCCCCCGTAATAAAAATACGGTTATCGACGATAAAGCTCTTGTTATGCATGCGTCTAGAAAGTTGGCTGTAGTTAGTTATAAATCCCAGAGCCCTAAACCGTCGATTTGGGAACGGGTTAAACAGCCTAACCTCAACATTTGGATGAACAGCCAGTGCTGCTAAATCAAGCTCACTGTCGGCTTGCGATAAGTCATCAAGCAGTAAGCGAACCCTCACTCCTCTTTCTGCCGCTTTCAGCAAAAACGCGGTAAATAAAATGGTGGTTTGTTGTCTATGGTATAAATAATACTGCACATCAATGGTGTGCTCTGCAGAATCAATCAGTGCAAGCCTTGCGACGAAGGCATCGACACCATCTACCAAAGGATAAAACCCTGACAAACCAGGATGATTACTACCCACAGCCTCTCCTATTGTACTCGGTGTATCAGCAGAAATAGCGTAACTTGGTTGAATAGATTCCCTTGAAGGCAGCTGCGCACAGCCCGTTATAGTAAAGATAAGTACTGCACAAAAAGTTGCTTTAAAAGAGTTTATTATCATGGTTCCCTACCAATGATGACCAGGTGATACCAGTTCGCTACATTACATGATGTATTTTGAGACAAAAAAGCCTTGTTTGTAACAAAGCACACGTTTCGTTATTTAGTCTGATTGTGCAATTGCATATGCCCGTACTGCTACAAGCAGCAACTTTTAACGCTGCACGCATCGGGTTTATCCGCCAAACCGAACAAATAACACGTACGATACACACATAACACTTAGATATAACGTAATAAATGAAAGGCTTAAAAGCAAATAAAAACTGGAATCAAGGGGTAAGGAGCAAAGAAAAGAAGTAATTAAATGAAGAGCAAGTACATTAAGCGACTTGCTCTGTAATGTCAGCGATTTCGATAAGTTTACGATTAAGGATTTTTTTACAGCAACCACAGCACTTGCCGCACTGGCTACCTACCTGCAACTCTTTTGATAGCTCACGCATTGTCATTGCGCCGTTATCAATCGTTTGTTCGATTTTTTTATCCGTTACACCATGGCATAAACAAATATACATGAATGCAAACCACTCTCAATTACATTTAATAAATGCATATTAATCTAAACGGTAATAGTTCGCAATAGTATTATGAGCAATATTTGCTGTAATTTTAGCCATAGCCACATTGAAATAAATGCAGCTGCCATTTTCCCTTTATGTTTTACTAAGTTAGCTGCAACTTTGAACAATGAAAATTTTTATCTTTTTTGTTCGTTGTGCCGATGATTATTTGTGTACCGCTCATCATCCAATGCCAGCAATATGTTCATTAACGCAAACAATTTTATATCCGCCGAGATAAGCCAGCATGTCGTTCATAAAGTAAGTGTGTGACATTGATGAAAATTAAGTAAAAAGCATTATTATTTTTACTTTATTGTACTATTTTGATCCTTCTATATTTACTCGCCGTATTCCTAGCTGAAATGGACACGTCGTAACGTCCGAACATAAAAAAATATATAAGGAACAACGATGAGATATTTACTCTTATTAAGCAGTATATTGTTCATCAGCGCATGCAGCGATGATAACGACGACAACAACGTAGAAATTATAACTCCCCCTCCTGTTCAGGAATTTAGCCCCAGTAAAACGTATTCCGTGACGCTGAGCGGTAAACAAGAAGTTCCTATGAATGCCTCTATGCAGACAGCAACAGCAACCGTAGAGCTAGATGAAAGCTTAATGCAGTTCCGCGCAACTCTTGATGCGAGTGCAGTCGAAGGGTTTAGTGCTGCTCATATTCATGACGGTGATTTAGGTGCTAATGGCGACGTTGCATTCACTTTTGAATCCACAAGTGAGGGCATGTACGAGGTTGCTATTACTGACCTCGACGAAGCTTTAATAGCCGATTTAATGGATGGTGATTGGTATATCAATGTTCACACCGAAGAATTTGCAAATGGCGAGTTACGCGCCCAAATCGTTCCTGATACAACAAGTATCATTACTTTCGCCTTAAACGGCAGCCAACAAGTACCTATGAATGACACTGATGCCATGGGATACGGATACGCCTCGTACGACAGTGCGAGCACAGAGTTACGCTTGCGAGCAGTCACCATGGGTGTAGACGACGCCACAGCAGCTCATATTCACACTGGTAAGTTAGGCTCTAATGGTGATGTGTTTGTCACATTAGAACAAGACGATGAAGTGATGACTGATTGGGTTGTACCAGAAGGTACCACTATCGACAGTGACACGTTAGCAGTCCTGCTTGATGGTGGGCATTATGTCAATGTACACACACCTGAATTTGCAGGCGGTGAAATTCGTGGTCAAATACTAACAGATAACTACGCTGTTGCTACCTTTGATTTAAGCGGCTCTCAAGAAGTCCCAATGGTGACCACCACAGCAGAAGGTGATGGCTATGCCCTCGTCGACACCACTGACTACAGTGTGGAACTCACGGTGGTAACTTCTGGTTTAGATGACGCAAGCGCAGCGCACATTCACACCGGTCGAATTGGTGAAAATGGCGATGTGTTAGTCGCGTTAGAACAATCAATGGATGATCCAAATGTATGGAGGACACCCAGCAACACCATGATCAACGCTGATATTTTTACCGTACTAGCATCAGGCGGCCATTATGTGAATGTTCACACACCAACAAACACAGGTGGCGAATTGCGTGGTCAAATTCTTACTAGTAACTATGCATTTACCAGCTTTAAATTAAATGGTGCTCAAGAAGTACCAGCGGTTGACAGCGATGCCAGCGGCGAAGCGTATGCACTCGTCAACATGAATGATTATAATCTAGAGCTGCGTGTTAACACGACCGGTGTTGATGACGCGACTGGTGCTCACATTCACACAGGCCGAATTGGAACAAACGGCGAAGTACTTGTTGCACTTGAACAATCACCAACCGATTCAAGTAAATGGATGACACCTGAAAACACCCAGATTAATGCTGATATGTTCGCAGTGCTTGCGTCTGGTGGTCACTATGTCAATGTTCATACACCAGCAAATGCAAGTGGCGAAATTAGAGGACAAATCCTAACCGATAATTACCAACTTGTGACCTTTCCTTTAAGCGGTATGCAAGAAGTGCCCGCTGTTGATACTACAGCATCGGGCAGCGGTTATGCTCTTGTCAATATGGATAACTATCACCTTGAGTTAAGAGCACTCACCCAAGGCGTGAGCGATGCTACAGCAGCCCATATTCATACAGGCCGTATTGGCATGAATGGTGAGGTGCTTGCAGCACTGGCGCAATCTGCAGATAACGTTAACCTGTGGGAAACACCTGAAAACACCATGATTAATGCAGATATATTCGCAATTCTCGCGTCGGGCGGTCATTACGTTAATATTCATACCCCAGCACACCCAAACGGTGAACTACGTGGTCAAATTTTAACGGATAACTATGTATTTGTTACCTTCCCATTAAGTGGAGCCCAAGAAGTCCCAGCGGTCACGACTGACGCATTTGGTGATGGCTATGCATTAGTCAACACCACTGATTACAGCGTAGAACTGCAAGTTTTAACCTCCGGTGTGAGCGATGCCTCAGCCGCGCATATTCATACAGGGGTTGCAGGTGAAAATGGCCCTGTTCTTGTTGCCCTAGAGCAAGATGAAAGCGATATGAACCGTTGGATGACCAGCACTGGCACGATGATAAATGCTGATATTTTCTCAGTACTCGCCATGGATGGACACTATGTAAATGTGCATACTCCCGCAAACCCAAGCGGTGAGTTAAGAGGTCAAATTCAATAAAGCTTTACCTTTACATTCCTTACTATTAAGGCCAAGCAGAACTTGGCCTTTATTTTAGAAAGTGCTAAGGAATTTAGAGAAAGGATTCTAATCAGAGAAGAGTCACTACCGCTAAGTACAGAATCTTGTGGAACTCCTCCAGATTTAATGTTTTGCCACTCAGCATAGGCCAGAGGTGCAAGATGGTTAAGTTGGGTTCAATCGAGCCCAAATTTTGTTAAAGACTAAAATTTTAATTCTGTACTAGATCTAAACATAAAAAGACCCCAGTAATTGGATAGTTCAACTATTGGGAGTCACGTCATCCATGAGTGCGAGGATTTGGATTCAAAGTTGTAAGGATAACCAACTACTGTTTAACCTAACAAATCTTATAGAACCAAAGCGCCCTTCAGCCCAAATTGGGCAAATTTGTTATTTGGGCTTGTCTAATGACCGAATTGCTAATCATTATTCGCGAAGCATAATCAAAACCTGTCCTATAGCTTTGCTGATAAAAGTTCAATTTAATTTAATTAAAAAAACCATAAGTAAAAATATTACTACGACTGCTAAAGATGAGTATTTAATGGCTTTACAAGCCCAAACTTTATCTTCCCGATAGTATTTAACTCTGAACAACTTAAAACCATGATAAATAGCACCTGTTCCACTGTAATAACTAGTGAAAAGCTCTTTCTTTGCGTATTTTGGAGCTAAGATAAACAAAACCATTAAAATTAAAAATAAAATCGATGAAAGTATCATAAGTATACTAAGTAAATAATCTATCATTTCATCTCACCGGTAAACATCCAACCATTACTCTCTTGATAAGCTACACCCAAAAGAGGTAACTCCACAGTAACTCCCATATTAATACCTCCCCCCATTTTAATGCCAAGACCACTCCAATTATTTTCATTATCAAACGAAACGTGGCCTCCAAACCTACCAGCTATAATTGGAGATTACAGCTTTTTTGTGAAAGGATTCTAATCAGAGAAGGTCAAGAATCCACTGTTACTGGACCAACTCATTCCAATCACTTTGGACCATTAACCTAAATCATCAAATTAAAGTACATCTTTATAATTAATTTAATATAAATTAAAGAGTTAAGTAATTTGTCAAAGATTGAAAAGATTTTCCCTAACAAAAGATTAATCATTACAGCAAGTGGCAGTTTCTATAATGTGATCGGCAGTGGTGATGTTGCACAGGTGCAATTAAAAGACTTCGAACTCCTTCGCCACGGCTTTTCGCCTGAGCAGATCACCCAATTGAATTTGGCACCAAACGGATTTTTTCATTGAGTAGCTCAGCCTGTCTTGAAAACAACCCCAAGCCACTTAGCCAGAAAAAACAAAGCCCCGCAGCTTAAGTAAGCGAGTGCGAGGCTTTGGATTAAAAATTAGCCATCGTATCTTTTTTTATAGATCCGGTATGTGTTTGCTGCTACGAGTGCCATAAGCACATTGTAAGCCACTAAAAAAATAAACCGCGTAATGGGCTGTAGAAAAAGCCTATAACCAATCCTGCTAACCCACCCAAAATAAGATGAAATAGCAACTGTCCTTTATAGTATGTAAAAAATGTCATCTAGTCTTACTCATTTATTTCTTTATTGACTACAGAAAGAGCTGCATCGGTTACAGCAGATGCTGCTGTTGCGCCGCCAGAGGTTAGCTGTTCACTAACATTAGAACCAACATAACTACTTCTAGTTGTATTTGATATCTGGGAGCTAATTCCACCTTAATTTGATAAGTTATCAAGCTTATTCGTTATCGAATTTGCCCCCTTAGCACCTACGAAACCGCCAGCTACAGTGCTTGTCGCTGCTTTAGTTAGATTTACCTCTTTGCCATTCGCAATATCAGAAGTAACTGAACCAACACCATTTGCAGCGCCACTTACAGCGGTTGTTCGAGCTACAGCTTTAGACCCAGTTATAGCTCCTTTAACAGCTTGTGTTGCTGCTCTACCTGCAAAACCGCCAGTTACGGCACCTACTGCTCCAGCTATAGCAATATCAGTAACATTTATATCTTGACCAGTCGCTACCTGAGCAATTAACTCGACACCTGCACCTATAACAGCTCCCCACAAAAATTCGCCATCAGGGTCAGTATATTTGTAAGGGTTATTATTAACATACATGTAGCGGTTAAATTACATAACAGGATTGGCCGAAGTATATCCAACAGGATCATTCGAGTAGAAACGCCCATAACTGGATCATAGTATCGTGCCTGCATATAAATTAGCTCAATACTGTCTTAGTATTACTCACTATAGGACATTATCTCAACTAATCTGGCAATAACAGCCTTTGGCATCAGAGTTAATAAAACGACTATTAAATCCTGCGCGTAAGTTTGCAATTACTAGCTCCACAAAGCCGTTTTGGCTTGAGCATGCTAAACCTTTTGATAATGGGCCGGCGTAAACAAGCTGTTGCTCTTTTGATACTAGGATAGCTGCAGGTTGTGCTGGTAAGAGTCTGGCAAGGGCTGGGGTAGGCGTTAAATTAACAACATGAATGCCATTATTTAGAGCATATTCTGACAAGCTCTGAATATGAGGCTGTGAACGGGTTGAACATACACAGCTGTCCTCATCAACAATATAAAGTGTATCGGCATAGGTTAACTCGATACCCTTTGATTTTATACCCATCGTAGCGTGAAAAGATTGCAACCAATCAGTTTGAGCCATTTTGTTATCAGGATCAAAAACCTGTGCTTGTTGTTGATAAGCAAGGTACAAAGCGAATACCACCGCGAATACCCACCCTATCGCTGCAATTGCAATCCCTAAATTGGCATTATTTAAATTTGGCAATACCTTGCTCCAATACATCGATACTCACGTCAATTAACTGTACGCGTTCAGTTAATTTTTCAATCATTTCATTGTCATTGGCTTGGTTTTCAATCAATGTTTGAGAGTTTTCTGCAATTGCACGCGTGTTTGCCGCTTGGCTTTGTACTACATGAGCAACTGATTCTGAGCTCGTAGCAGCTAAGCTTACTTGCTCTGTCATAACACTAATCTGTTGTTTCATTTGCGAACTAATTGCGGTCAATTGTTCTATAAGTGCAACACTGCCTTGCATTGAATCCGTAGAAGAGGCACTGTTTTGCAACAGGCTTTCTAGAGTTTGAGTTATTTTATCTGTGGTATTTTTACTCCGTGTGGCAAGATTTCTGACTTCATCTGCAACAACGGCAAAGCCTCTTCCTTGTTCACCTGCCCGCGCAGCTTCAATTGCGGCATTAAGTGCCAGTAAATTTGTCTGCTCTGCTATTGATGAAATTTCATTTAATAAGTCAGATATATGGCTACAAGCACTGACTAATTGAGAAATATTTTTATCGGCTTGGTGCAAATTATTTGCGAGCTCAGCAGTTTTACTGTCGGTATTAGCAACTTCATTTAACGCTTCTTTTGCACTTAAATGTAAGTGTTTAAACTGTGTTTGCAGTTCTGTACTTTCATGTTCAACCTGCGAAAACCCCTCTGCTACTCGCTCGCCAGACTCAGCAATATCTAAAGAGAGTCGCTCACGCTTTGTTGCAAGCTCATGCAACTCATCATGTACTTTTACAAGTTGATTAGATTGATCTTTTAATACACTACTTTGGCTTTTAACATCGCCAACAACACGCGAAAAAAACCCTAAGAGTCTATTAAAACCTGCCACAGCTTCACTGTGCCTTTCATCCGCTCTTAAGCCGATGTTAATGCTATTTTCGTTCGCCATGATTTGTTCGGTTGTGTTACTTAACGATAAGCCAGCGCTGCGTTCTCGTTGTAACGTTTTGGCTATGTAACCCGCTACAATTGCTTCAACAATAGCGTAGGCTGCGTGGATAAGTACGGTGCTAAAAAATAGCCTGTCTGGGTCGAATACATAAACGCCCGCATCATTTATTTGCAAATAATAAAAGCTCAAATGATGAACAGCTACAAACGCTAAAGCGGTTATAAACACGCGCCACTCAACAAACATGATAAGAACAGCCATCAATATAAAAATTTCAAAATGAACTTCTATGAGACCAAAGCTTTGTTGAATATGTAAAAATGAAAACATCATACAACCCGCAGCCACTATGTGCGCTGTTAATGCGCTGTCGGGATGTTTGTGTAACATCCATAAAGGCAGTGAAAGCAAGATAAGGCCAGTGAGCACACCAGATAGCAAAGTAGAAAACACAACCCCTAAAATTAATGACTCTAAAAATAATAGGATGAACAAATAGGTAAAAAGGCGACTAACACTGGTCATAACTAAAGCCTTAAAAATTAAACTAATTCACTAAATAAAACGCAGACTCCGTCTTACGAAGAAACCTGCAACATAGTTCACTTAATTAACTGTAAAACAGTTCTAAACTGCGTTGTTCCCGCTTTTTCTAACCATTGAAATAACACGCTTTCAGCACAGGTAACAATTGCACCCACTGCACTCAATTGTTTAATGGCTAATGCTTTATGCTGTTTATTACGCGATGCTATTGCATCTTCAACAACAAACACCTGATAACCGGCCGCGATTAAATCAAGACTTGTTTGTAACACACAGACATGTGATTCAGTCCCAGTCACAACAATTTGCGGTCTTTGATACTCAGCGAGCATATGAATAAACCCAGGCTCTACACAGGCACTAAAATGCATTTTTTCATACATATTCGTGCTACGGATAAAGGACTTTAACTCAGGACTCGTTCTCCCTAGTTTGCTTGGATTTTGTTCAGTAAATATAAATGGTATATCCAATAATGACGCTGTCTTTAATAACTTTGATGTATTTTCAACAACAACGGCAAAGTCAGTAATGACAGGAGCAAGCCCTGCTTGTTCATCAATAACTAATAGAATGGCCTGCTTTTTTTGGCAAATAAACGAATGGCGCATTTCATTCCTTAACGTACTTTAACTAAGGTATTTATAGCACATACACTCATTTTATGTTTCGCGTGCGACTATTTACTAAATTATCTTTTCAGGGGCCTCAATTACATCCATAATTGTGCTATATTTTGTTAAAAGTTTTGCGCAAATAATAATTTAGGGTTAATCAGTCAGTGCCTAAACATTTCCATTTTGTTTTCATTTATCTTTTTTTAGCGCTTATTCCTAACGCGTATGCACAAAACTATGCACTGCAAATGCAACGTATTTCAACAGATGAAGGACTCACACAAGGCAGTGTAACGAAAGTAATTCAAGATGATTTAGGCTTTATTTGGATTGGTACTTACCAAGGCTTAAACCGTTATGATGGCTACCAAATGGCGGCGTTTGCGGGAGAACATATTCTCGATCAGCGCCAGATAAATACGTTAGCCAAAACTCGCGACGGAAGAATATTTGTAAGTACCGAGTTTTCGGGCGCTTTTTTTATCGATCCTAAAACACTCAAGGTAGAAAAAATTTACGCTGGAAAGCTCGACCCAGAAGACGCGTTTTTCTCACCTATACTCGCTTTAACAGAAGACGATAGTTATTTTTATTTTGCTATTGCTCAGCATGTTTACTCTTACCACAAGCAATCAAAAAAGTTCTTACATGAGTTTTCTATAAACAAAGAAGAGCATATTGTACGAGCCCTCATCATACATGATAACTTTTTGTATATGGGTACATCTAATGGCTTGTTTTCTAAAAACTTAGCCGATGACCATATTTCAAATATTCCATTAACAGAAAAACTAAAAGTCACGGATGACAACAAAAACGTAAAATTATTGCGTGTAGATCCGCAACTAGGGTTACTTGTTGGCACTGTTGAGGGCATGTATGCCATCCCCTTTGATAACAAACGTTTGTTCGCATTTGGTAGCGTTAAGTTATTAATTCCTGAGTTAAATATTTGGGACTACTCGGCAAGCTCTTTTGGTGAGTATATAGTTACAGAAAAAGGGTTATATGAATTCAACCGTCAAACTTTGTCAGTTGAATATATTCTTCGCTTCGATCAAAGTAAATTCAACATGACCGACAACACCATCCCTGACATGATGGTTGATAAAACAGGGTTACTCTGGCTAGCATCTCGCTCACAAGGGGTATTCACATGGTCCACCCTAGCGAGACGGTTTAAGCATATAGAGTTAAAAAACGACACCAATAACTTTAACAATAATGTATGGTCTGTTGTACAAGATAAAGACCACACCATTTGGATCGGGACCGATAATGGTCTAATGAAATACAACCAACTAACCAAACGAGCTCAAGCATATTTAACAAGTGCCGACGAAAAAGCATTCCACGGTGAGTATGGTATTTTTGGCGTTGCAGAAGCAGAAATCGAAGATACAAAACGTTATTTGTGGGTGATGAGATACATGGGGTTAGTCCTTTTCGATAAGCTCACAGGCAAACTGGTTCCCTTAAAAGGTGATGAAGAAACAGTACGTATTTTAACAACTTATACAAGTTGGGGGTTTCACGTGATTGGACCCGATCAGTTCGCATTTATTAACGATAATGATTTTTATAGATACGATGGTAAAACGGGTGAACTACGCGTTATAGAAGGCCTAAAAGAACAAGTTGAAATTATTAATGCAAATGGTTTTCTAAAGCCATTGCCAACCCACCCTAATGAGTACTTATTGAGTATGTCGGGCAAGCTTTATCGCTATAACGAAGAAACACAAAAGCTGACATTACTATACCAAGTCGAAAACTATAACCCATCGGCCTTCTTTGTTACCACTGATTGGATTATTGATTACAACAACACACTGTGGCTAGCTTCTTCAGATGAAGGGCTGATAGGTCTTGATGCCGAAAACTATGAAGTAAAATACCGCATAAATACGCAATCAGGTTTAAAAGCTAAATCAATTTTTGGCTTGCAAATTGATCGCTTTGGCTTTTTATGGATGAGCTCTCAAAATGGCTTATACCGTTTAGACTTAAGTTCGTTAGAACTCGACCGCTACTTTATTCGTGATGGCCTTGCCGTTAATGAATTTAATTACGATGCTGATGCAACATTACATAATGGCCAGTTGGCTTTTGGATCTACGCGCGGTGTACTGCTTGTGTCTCCTGAAGATTTCTTATCGTCACCTGTAGAGCCTGGTAATGTAAAAACAGAAATTACTAATGTGTCTTTGCTTTCTCGAGAATTAAATTATCATCCCTATAAATACGTTGATGATCCGCTACAATTGACCGCTGATGATATGGGATTAGAAGTCAGTTTTTCTAACTTTGACACTATAAATAAAGACAAAACGGTGTACAAAGTTACGCTTGAAGGCCCTACATCACTTCATTACGACAGACTAACAACAAACAAAGTGTTTTTCACAAAATTACCTCCTGGCGATTATACGTTATCTGTTTCTTCAGTGTCTGACCTTAATAATATTATTTCTGAAAGTAGGCAATTACGCTTTAAAGTTGCCTATGCAACGTGGTCATCCCCCCTTGCTTATACCTGTTATACGATGATAACACTGGCCATTTTGTTTTTTATTTTCTGGCAATATCAAGCCCGTCAAAAAGCGATTCGTAAAGCGCACGATGAAGTATTAAAGTCTCAACAACAAACTGAATTAGCTTTAAGCAGTAATAAAAGTGGCGTATGGGAGGCTAACTTAGCCGAGCAAACCTTTTTTAATAGCCGCTGTGCAGTGGAGCTTGGCTACAGTGAATTTAAAGACAGTCTGCCCATTGCAGATTTCATGCAACTTATTCACCCTCTTGACCGCCGATTAGTTATCAGCCAATGGGAATCATTTTCTAAACAATTAAATAATGAACAATGGAATGTAACATACCGATTAAAGCACAAAAATGGAGAGTGGCTTTGGTACCAAGATGTTGGCCGTGTTGTTGAAACAGATGATGATAATAAGCCGTTAAAAATTTCAGGTATTTACACCAATATCACAGAGCAAAGAGCCAATGCACAACAAGCAGCTGTGCTAGGTGAGGCCTTTAGTCAAATTAACGATTGGTTACTTATTTTAGATAGCCAACTTAAACCGTTTTCAGCAAATACGAGCTTTAGCGAAGCCTTTTCAACACCTAAAAATATTACCGAGTTAACAGTTAAAGACTTTATCGGTGCGATTGGCAAATCTCATTATCTCGAATACTTAAATGTACTAAAAACACTTAAACCTAAACAAAACTGGAAAACAGAAGCCTATATTCGCACACTAAAAAGCCCTGCTCATCCAGTGCACATCAGTGTCACTGCGGTGGCCAAAGACAGCCAAAGCATTAACTATTATGTTATTGTTATTTCAGATTTAACAGAGCAAAAACGAGCTGAAGATGAACTTCGCTACTTAGCAAATTACGATCCTTTAACAGGGCTTCCTAATCGCACATTAATGCACTCTAAAATTAATAGTTGTATAAACAGCTCTAAAAAACGTAACAAGTTAGCAGCACTGTTGTTTATTGACCTTGATAAGTTTAAACCGGTTAATGATTCATTTGGTCACGCTGTGGGTGACCAATTACTGTGTAATATTACTCAACGCGTAAGCTTAATTTTGCCTGAAAACGCTGTTATTGGCCGCCAAAGTGGTGACGAATTCTTAGTGTTGGTCAAAGATCTGCATTCTCCTCAAAGTCTGAGTGAACTGGTTAAAAAGCTAACCGAAGAGCTCGCGAGCAAAGTAATTATCGATGACTTTTCTATTAATATTTCAGCCAGTATCGGGGTTGCACTCTACCCATTTGATGCCAAAACGGCAGACGACTTAATTCGTAATTCTGATATAGCAATGATGCATGCGAAACAATCTGGCAGAAATAACTTTAAGTACTTTACCGAGCAAATGAATAATCAGCTGACAAAAAAACTGTTGCTCGAAAACGCGTTAAAAGATGCCTTTAAAGATGATGAGCTATTTAATAATTATCAGCCTATCGTTAATGCGAAAACGAAAGAAATACATGGGGCTGAATTATTAATGCGATGGAGAAACGAGCAAGGGTTTGTTTCGCCTGCTGAATTTATTCCCATTGCAGAAGAAATTGGTTTAATAGAATTATTAACTGAACAAGCACTCGATCGCGCTCTGACTGAGCTATTGCCACTACTTCGCGCAAATCCGCACTTTTACTTGTCGTTGAACTTATCGCCAATGCACATTTTAAAGTCTAACTTAACTGAGCGATTACTCATGATTCTGAGCAATCATTTAATTAAACCTGTTCAGTTACGACTTGAAATAACAGAAAGCACGCTACTCGAAGATAAAGAAAAAGCATCAAAACAATTAAAAATGCTAAAAAATGCAGGGTTTAAACTTCTTTTAGATGATTTTGGTACGGGTTACTCATCACTGACTTACTTAAGCCAGTTCCCTATTGATGTGATTAAGATAGATCAGAGCTTCGTACGCAACATTGGCTTAGATAAAAGCAACGAATCAATCATTCGTACTATTCATGCACTCTCATCAAACCTTGGTTTATATTGTATTGCTGAAGGGGTGGAAACTCTCGACCAAATAAACTTTTTAAGAAATATGGGCTGTAATGACCTGCAAGGTTATTATTTTGCTAAACCCATGTTAGCCGATGAACTGATTGCACAGCAGACTATTCAAAGTATTGTCGAGCGCCTAAACAAACTGTAATACCCAATTTGCTTGATTAAGTGGGCTCTTTAGAGCTGAAAAAACCGCGTTGATAACAAGGCAAAAATTTAGTTATTTAGTTGTTCTAAATCAGAAATTTTTAACGCAGGTAGCGACTGGTTTAATCACTCAAAATGATTAAGTATTTTTGCGGAATGGTATATCATGGTGGCATTCATGGCTTTCAATTTGTAGCACGCTTTTTGCGACTTTAAAACGAGACAGTAAAAGCTTTTCGACCTTTAAGCGGCAAGCTTCATCATGCTTTTCAACAGTGCAATGTTGCTTTAAAACCACGTGAGCCCCTACAACTAACTCTTTGTCTTGGCGAACCACGGTCACATTATGAACATTTTCAACATGTTCAACTGACGCAATACTTTGCTCTATTTCATTTACGTCTGGGAGCTTTCCGCTGTTTTCAAATAGACCTTTTAAACACCGACTAATAACTTTGACACCCGTGAATAATACAAACATGGCAATCAACATGCTCGAAATAATGTCGACCTCTGCCCACCCTGTTAAATAAATCAGAATACCCGCAAAGAACGTAGAAACGGTTGAAATCAAATCAAAAAATGAATGCAAAAATACTGCATACACATTAATACTGGCTTTTCGGCCTTTATACAGTACCCATGCTGCTGCACCATGAAACAGAAAGCCTATCGCCGATATTACAGACATTAGGTAACTATTGATGTGTAACTCATGGCCATCACTGTGATGAAAGTATCGCTCTCCACCTTCGTATAGAATCACCAAACTGATACTTAAATATAAAATACCATTGATCAACCCACCTGTTAGTTCAGCTCGTTGATAGCCATCATTAAAGTTTTTTGCAAAATAAATTGCCATGCTTGAAGCTATCAAAGCTATAAATAATGAACTGTTATGAACAAACAGATGCCCAGCATCAGCAAGAACAGCAAGCGAATTTGAATAATAGGCGCCAATGATCTGAATAACCATAAACGAGCAGGTTATGGCTAGCGCGATCAATAAACGGCGTCTTGATGCTTGGTGTGTTGTAATATCTGTCATGAAGAAGAGAGTAACCTATTCGCTGGATAAAAAGTAATGATATACAGTCTCAATTGTAATACGTGACGCCTTTAAACGCACTAAAAACTTAATTCATCCTACCTATTAAACTAATTTATGGCTTTCAGAGGACCTCAAAGGAAAATTTTATATCAATTATTTGTTAAAATATGTAAACTTATGCTGTTCGTTTATATAGGGTAAAGTGTACGATGGGTTCAAGTGAGCAAACATGGCAAACGTTATCGGCTCTGCCGCTTGCAATAATCATGTTTAATGAAGAGCAGAATCGCTTTTATTTTAATTCACTTGCACAATCGTTATTCTCAGTTGAAGAATACGCTAATTTACACGATTTAAATGTCGATCACTTAAGCCTAAGCGATACACACTCGAGCCGTCTGTTATCCTACGATGATTTTTTACCTTGCGCACAAAAAAGCAAACCACTGAGTATTACGCTGGCAAACAGTAAAAACAATACGCTTAAGTTACTTGATTTCAAATTTGCTTCACTCAGTCAGTCTTTATTTATTACTATTTGTGAACCTCGGACATTTAAAAGTCACGATCAAAGGCAAGACTTTGATGAGCTAATTTCACAAATTTCCACAGAACTTATCGATATTCAAAACGAAAGTATGGATAAGCAAATAGGAAAAGCGCTAAAAACCATTGGCTTAAATTGCCAAGCTGATCGCACCTATATATTTGAGTTTAGTGATGATGGCTTATCAATGAGTAACACTTACGAGTGGGTAAATACGGACATTGTTCCTTTTAAGGAGCACTTGCAAAATATTCCACGCACTCCCTGCCTTACTTTTTTCAGCAAATGCAAACTCGTCATGTATTTAATGCATCTAATACCGCTGAGCTGCCCGATGAAGCTGCGGCCGAAAAAGCCGAGTTTACCAATGAAGGCATTCAATCAGTATTATGTATTGGCTTAGTAAGTGAGCAAACACTGTTTGGCTTTATAGGCTGTGATTGCGTAAAACAAGCACGCCAGTGGTCGCAAACAGACTTATTGCGGATCAAATTAGTGGGCGACATGATCGCCAACGCGTTAAAAAGCTGGCAATACAAACATAAACTTGAGCACTCTCAGCAATTGCTGATTGCCGCGAATAAAGAGCTGCATCAACAAGCTCACATTGATAGCTTAACAAACATCGCAAACCGCCGGCAGCTCGACCTTGTTCTCCAGCAAGAGCTCAATCGTTGTGCTCGAAGCGATTTACCACTGAGTTTAATCCTCTGTGATATTGATGCGTTTAAGCTTTATAACGACTCACTTGGTCATCAACAAGGTGATTTAGCATTAAAAGACGTTGCAAGTATTTTAGCAAAACAGTGCCAACGTGAAGGTGATTTAGCCGCACGGTACGGGGGTGAAGAATTTGCCATCGTTTTATCTGCAACCAATAGCCAGCATGCCCTGACATTCTGCCAAAAACTGCAAAAAGCAATTAAGAAGGCCGCTATTGCACACCCAAGCTCGAACATAGATCCTTTGTTAACCATGAGTTTTGGCATTTATACATGCACACCCGATAAACAGACAACAGCAGATTCCGTGCTCGATATAACCGATAAAGCACTGTACAAAGCCAAGCAAAATGGCCGAAATAGAATCGAAATGGGCTAAGAGTAACCCGCTTCGATTAATATTCTATATCGTATAATTCAGTTGATTAGATAAGCGCACTTTAAACTGTGCTGAAATTCTCAACTACCTTACAAATTACACTCTAAACTGACTAACCAAACCTTTTAGATGCTGAGCTCGCGATAACAAACTTTGTGTGCCTAGTTGTTGCTGTTGAGCGTTATTATGAATCTCAGTTGCACTCCCTGAAATTTCATGAGCAGATTGGTTTATATGCTCAACAACTGTGCCTTGTTCTTCTGTTGCTGCGGCAACTTGATGGTTGCCTTGACTAATCATTTCAAATTTATGTTGAATAGCTTGCAAAGATGACAACGCAACCTGAGTCAACTCTGTTACTTTTTGACTACTCAACGTACCTTGGGCTATCGCCTCTTGCGATTGTAGCGAAGAGCTTTGCAATCGAGACACTTGCTCACGAATTTCAGATGTTGAGTTTTGTGTGCGCTGTGCAAGTGAACGAACTTCATCTGCAACGACAGCAAACCCTCTACCCTGCTCTCCCGCTCTTGCAGCTTCAATAGCAGCATTTAATGCCAACAAGTTAGTTTGCTCAGAAATTGCATTAATTACTTCTACTACCGAGTTAATTTCAGCTGCTTGAGCTGCAAACTCACCGATACTTTTATCGACATCCATTAAAATATTATTCAGTTCTGTCATGGTCTTAGCTGTGATTGCCATACTTTGAGTGGTCTCAGCCGTTTCTTTAACCGCTTCTTCTGTATCGCTTGCAGTCCGATGAGCAATATCAGAGACCTCATTGATAGTTTGCCCCATTTCAGTGATAGCCGTTGCGACTTGATCAGTTTGCGCTTTTTGATCATCGGTAGCTGCAAACGTTTTATCAGCTGAAACGGCTAGATCATCAATCCCTTTACGCATCGCTTCTTCCGTTATGCTAATTTCATCAACTAGCTCAGCCACTTTTCCTATGATTGCATTAAAACCTTTAGCAAGGTGTCCCAATTCATTATCAACGCTGTCGTCTAGGCGCTTATGTAAGTCACCACCTTGACCAGACATTTCGAGCAGTTCATCACCCACACCACGAATTTTTGCGCTCAACCAATTAGCAAAGTACAGAGTTAGTACGAGGAAAATTGCGGCAAGGACAATACTAACAATGATTGACATGATAACCACTGCATTTATAGCCGATGAAATTTCGTCTTTTGGCTGTATCGCAACCAACGTTAGACCCATGCCTGAAATGGGCATCAAACCGGCGTAAACATCATTGCCATCAAGTTTAATTTGCGAAAGTGTAAAGCTACTTTTGTTAGCATTCGTAATATTTTTAAATGAACTCAATTCATTAATATTTGATACTTGTTTACCAATGTAAGAATTATTCTCATGCGCAATAACACGGTTACTATCATCTATCAAAAATAAATAACCATGTTCACCTATTTTGCGTGACGTCACAATGCTCGATATGTCTGAAATGTCATACCCAAGGCCTGCAACCCCCACTTTTTCACCATTAATTTGCACTAAAGTATTTACATAAAGTGTAAGTTGCCCTCCTTCTTCACTAACATCTAATGCAAGTGCCTGACGTTCATTAGAGCTTAGGAAATCGAAAAACCAGTTATCGCGTGGTTCGTTTGCCGAAACAGCTTTAAAAAAACCTGCCTGAGTGTAATAACTTAAGGTATTGCGACTAACCCAAAAGACAGAAGAGGCGCCACTTTTAACTTTTAAATCAGCAAAATAATCCATAACACGATGATGGATATTTGAGTTTTTTTCTCCCTCACTCATCCACTGA
Organism: Pseudoalteromonas sp. MB41; assembly: GCF_020966275.1. Taxonomy (NCBI): domain Bacteria; kingdom Pseudomonadati; phylum Pseudomonadota; class Gammaproteobacteria; order Alteromonadales; family Pseudoalteromonadaceae; genus Pseudoalteromonas; species Pseudoalteromonas sp. MB41. The sequence continues at coordinate 115,342 of NZ_JAJJZF010000011.1, forward strand.
TGTAACATCAAGTTTTCGGCAAATGACTGAGATACTGAAATAGGGTAGCGCATTTGTGCATCAATTTGCGCTGCAACTTTACCCACCGCATCAGGTAACAATTGGGTTTCTGTTTGCTGATAATACAGTTTTGAAAATTGGCTTGTATTTATCAATGCACTTATCGTTGTAACAATAAGCAAAGTACAGAAAACAAAGCTTATAAAAATGGTGCGAAGTGACAAGTTACGCATGTGAGTAGACCTCAGACTTTATATGTAAATTAAATAGTTAAGATCATCCTTGCGTCTTAGGGGTGATTTTAGGCAATAACCCTTTGTTAAGCAATTACTATTTATATTTTTACAATTGTTATTACGTAAATTATCTTCAGTAAACTAATAACCTATTTTCTTATTAAGCAAGGGCTATCATTTGCTCTCGGTACACTTTAGGCGACACACCATACCAGCGGTTAAAAGCATGATGAAATGCACTTAGCTCAGAATAACCACATAAAAAAGCTATTTCAGTCAGTGATAAATCCGTTTCTGTCAGTAAAGACACACTTTTTTGCTTTCTGAGTAACGCCAATTCTTTGCTAAAATTAGTGCCTTCCTTAGCTAGCCGACGTTGTAATGTTTTTTCACTCATATTCAATGCTTTAGCGAGCACAGCACAACTAAACTGGCCTTGAATTAAATGCTCTTCCAACAGAATACGCAAAATCTGAGTTACTGTACTTTGTGATGCTAACTTTATATTACTCGATAAAAGTACCTGGCTTTGTACTTGCTCGCTAAAAAACAAACTATGTGTTTTCGCAGCGTATTCAATCGGGCAATTAAAGTGTTCGTCAATTTCAGCGTTAGGCTCTTTACGCTGTAAACAAATACGCGTTGGACACCAGTCTTTACCCTTCACTGTACGGGCTATTTTTAAACAAAAAGCCATGGGGGCTTCGTAACTTAATAATGACATATCGCGCTCGCCGTCACTAAAGTTAAAGCGCAGTTCATACTCTTCACCATGATCAATTAGCGACACATTATGAGTATCTCCCATCAGTTTTTGATAACGCAATATAAGTCTAAACGCACTGAGTAACTGTGTTGATTGAATAATAGCCATTCCCACAACAGGGATAGCGCGTACGTTCATATTGCTACCAACATATACGCCTAAGTGTGTGTTTGGCAACATGGCTTGCGCTTGCTTCCAAAGCAAACTGACATGAGCTTGCGGATACCGAGCACTTTGACTGCTCAGATCAGTGAGTCGAATATTCGCGTTTTCAAATAACTCGTTAATCGGTAAGCCTTGCCATTTAAAAGACTCAGCCATAGCCCGTAACCACCAGCTTGAAAGAGTACGCACACACTGTCCTAAAAAAACAATTCAATGACCCATATTATCAAGTAATTTAAAAAATAAAAGCCTATTGTTAACCTGTAATTAACAACGGAGAAAGTATTATGGGCACTGTAGCCAGTAAACGTGAATTCACAAGCTTCAAAGAGTTTTACCCCTATTATCTTCAAGAGCATAAAAATAAAGTCTGCCGACGCTTACACTTCGTTGGTAGCTGGTTAGTGTTAGCTATTTTGTTCGCTGCTTTATACCAACAGCACTATAGTTGGTTGCTGTTATGCCCTGTTGTAGGATATGGGTTTGCTTGGATTGGTCATTTCTTTTTTGAAAAAAACCGCCCAGCCACTTTTACCCATCCTTTTTATAGCTTTATTGGTGACTGGGTTATGTTTAAAGACATTATCGTTCGTAAAGTGCCATTTTAGGAAATCATCATGACCATGAAACATTCAGTCTCAAAACAAGAATGGCATGCACGTGTGGAACTTGCAGCTGCCTACCGCCTCGTTGCTTTATATGGTTGGGATGACCTAATTTTTACGCATATATCAATGCGCGTACCAGGTACTGAAAACGAGTTTTTAATAAACCCCTATGGCATGATGTTTCACGAAATCACAGCATCAAGCTTAATAAAAGTTGATCAACAATGTAATAAGCTGCACGACAGTGAATACCCCGTCAACCCTGCGGGCTTTAATATTCACAGTTGTATACATATGGCACGTGAAGATGCTCATTGCGTTATTCACACTCACTCATTAAATGGCACAGCAGTGTCTGCAAATAAAGACGGCTTACTGCCCATATCACAGCAAGCTGTGGTTGTTCACTCAGGTCTCAGTTATCACGATTATGAAGGAATAGCACTTAATCCCGCGGAGCAAAGTCGCTTGGTCAATGATTTAGGTAACAATCACTTTTTAATGTTGCGTAATCACGGCTTGTTAACCGTGGGCAGCACCGTTGCCGACGCCTTTTTGTTTATGTATATATTTGAAGCGGCCTGCGCTGTTCAAACCCGTACGACCCAAAATACAGAACACTTAGTACAGGTTCCTAAAGCCATTGTTGATGGCATAAAAGGACAAACAGAAATCGCAACTAAAGGACTTGGCGGTGCAATTGCTTGGCCTGCTCTGCTGCGCTTATTAGATTCTAAAAGTCCAGGCTACGACCAATAAGGGCATACCATGCAAATAGATATTTTGACTAAAGTAGTGCTGCCATTAGCACTGTTTATCATTATGTTTGGTATGGGCTTAGGACTCAAAAAGAAGGATTTTGGGGCTTTATTCTTAAGCCCCAAAGCACTGATTTTAGGCCTAACATGCCAAATGTTATTGCTCCCTATGGTGGCTTTTTTACTTGCCATGGGTTTAAAGCTTCCTTCTGAACTTGCGATTGGCTTAATTTTAGTCGCATGTTGTCCAGGCGGCGTAACATCTAATTTATATACTTATCTATTTAAAGGTGACCTGGCCCTATCGATTAGTTTAACCACTTTAGCAACCTTTATATCCCCCTTTACTTTGCCGTTTATTGTACACTTTGCTATGTCATCATTTAGTGTGCCGGGGAATGAATTCACGTTACCAATAGTAAAAACGATTATACAAATGCTGGCTATTACCTTATTGCCTGTCACTATTGGTATGCTATTCAACAACCTTAAACCCCACCTTAGCAGTAAAATTGAACCATTAATTCGCCGACTTTCGAGCGTATTTTTAGTCATTATTGTCGTGGCAATTATTCATAAAAATGCTGATCTAATGTTTAGTTTTTTTGCCACCAGCGGCCTTGCTACACTTACCTTAAACCTAACCACACTGATGCTAGGGCTATTCTTTGCCAAAATATCCGGATTATCGCAGCCTCAGCAAATGAGTATTGCAATCGAAGTTGGATTGCAAAATGGTACGCTTGCTATTTTAATTGCTAGCACCCTCATAAATAACCCCACGATGGCCATACCCGGTGCGACATACAGCTTATTTATGTTTCTAACAGGGTATATTTTTTGTTACCTATTTAGCGCCCATAGCAATAGACAAGCACGGCTCATAAAAAACGTTTAATACTCCCTCAACAGCCAGCCACTCACAACTGAGTGTGGTGCTGGCTGTTCATTTAACAAATTTATGGCGCGACATGCTTCCCAGTGATAATGTAGTTATTGGAAAAAAATAACATTAACAGTCTCTAAGGAAAGTACATGGATCCCCTATCGCAAATTTTCGATTTACTATTGAATGTCGAAGTTTTTATTCTAATTTTCATTTTAGTGCTATTGAAAAGTAGCGTTAAATTCGTGCCTCAAAACCGTGCTTGGTTAATAGAACGGTTTGGTAAATACCAATCAACAAAAGAAGCCGGCCTTAACTTTATTGTGCCATTTATTGACCGCATAGCCGCTGATCGTAGTTTAAAAGAACAAGCACAAGATGTGCCTTCACAGTCAGCTATCACGAAGGATAATATTTCATTGATTGTTGATGGCGTATTGTATTTCCGAGTGTTAGACCCCTACAAAGCAACCTATGGCGTAGATGATTATGTGTTCGCAGTAACTCAGCTTTCACAAACAACAATGCGTTCTGAGCTCGGTAAAATGGAGCTGGATAAAACATTTGAAGAGCGCGACCTATTAAACACCAATATCGTATCAGCCATTAACCAAGCTGCTGAACCTTGGGGTATTCAGGTTTTACGCTACGAAATTGTATACCCCCAAACACAACTACCACTTCAGTCTAAAATAAAACTATTAGATAGCTTTTTCTCGATAAATAGATTTTTTTGTGCTTTTAAATATTTAATGTATACTCCTAAATAATACCTATTTACCACTTCGTTTAGGGAGAAGGAAATCTCAAACTTAACGCTAAAAGCGACTATTGCTCCCAACAATGTTAAGCCATTTGAAAGTCGTGTAGTCATATCATCCCGAGGGATTCTTTCCAGTCATGTGGAATATTTGGCTAAATACAGGAACAAAAGCAAATCTTGGCGTAACCAGTCATGTAATGCTGTTGTTAAGTTCTTAGATTACTCAGAAGCATATGACCATAAATTTAGAAATCCTCGTTTAATGTTTGAAGCTTTTGCTGAAACACTTATTGATGGAACTATATTAGAAGACGGTAGTGATCCAACCCATCTTTGGTGGGAACCATTACAACCAGCGACAGCTAACGCCATAATTAAGCACATTACAAAGTTCAGCGACTTCATCTACAGTAAAACAAAAGACGAACGTCACTTACTTAATCCGGATGTTCACGCAACAAGAAGTGAGTTTTTACTTTCTCTAGCGGCCTATCATCATCGAAAGAACAATTCACTCCTTGCTCATACGTTTGATGACCAAGCGGCGCTAGAAAAAGCAAAACGCAACAAGTTGGTGAAATTGCACCATACGATAAAACAAAAAGATGTTAAGGCCACTGAAGAAGACGTAATCATAGATTTGATAACAAATGGTTTTTGGCGCACTAAAAACAGAAACGATTTAACTAATTTAAACATTAAGAATGTGCTTATTAGCATGTTAATTAGTTATGGTGGGCTGAGGGTAAGTGAGCCATTCCATATATTCATAAGCGATATTTACGATGACCCAACGGATGACTCACAGTGCTTTATAAATATTCAGCACCCTGCACTTGGCGAAGCACCTGAATATTGGCGTAAACACAATGGAAATAAGAATGCGACTAGAGATGCTTACTTGCGAAAAAAATATGGTTTGCGACCACGGACTGAGCTACTAAACACGTTTGGTGCAGGTTGGAAATCTCGTCATATAACTTCATTCAACGTCTATTTGTTTCCGAGTACAGCAGCACGCTGGTTCAAAATGCTAGTTGACCTTTACATTAGAGAGCAACGAGTAACATCCCCGACGCATCCACACCCATATTTGTTTTCAGATGAAAATGGAAAACCTGCAACAATTAAGCAATACACAGCAGCTCGACAAAAGGCCCTGAGAAAGTTGGGTTATGACCCTTCAAAATATGCTGGCAATAATCCGCATGGAGGAAGGCACTTCTTCGGAAGCACGTTAAAGGCTAAGGGAGTTAACGCTATACACATTAAAGAGGCTATGCATCATAGCAGCATCAAGTCACAGGAAACCTACGTCGAAGCTGAACTAAAAAAGGAAATGAGGGCTGAGATGCTTAAACTGGAGTCTAAAGGTGTAGAGTCGGTATCGATGCAAAAATCATCAGATGCTCAAGATTTTTTTAATGACATTAGTTCATTGAGCTTTGAATAAAGTTTTTTTGCGTAATAAAGGCATTAGAAAACGCGCATAAGTTTAAATTTTACAAGCAATTAGGATTCATTAGAAGGAATTATGCTAGCATGTTAGCACTGGCATTTTCAATGATGTGGCTACCAATGTGGTTTGGCTAATTTTTGAGCCGCAAAGATCAACAGCCCCTAGTAAAACATTAAGAGCTCCATCGTTCAAAGTTGAACTTGATTGGAAGAATCTGAAATCGGTGTATACAAGATCAGACGTACAAAAACATTAATCACATCAACTCGTTAAAAGATTAGCGAATGATATATAAATTATAAAAAGGGTTATCTAGTTGGCAAAAAAATTTTATACCTATCAAGAGGCTATGCTTAAAGTGCATGATGCAGGGATTAAAACAGGTAAAGAATATGATGCTTTGCAAAAAACGGATCCTAGACTTCCCTCGACTCCAAGGAAGAGCTATAAGGAATATGATAATGCTGAGTTTTTTGGTAAAGAAACGTTCTACACATATCAAGAAGCCATGAGCAAAGCGCGAGATGCTGGTATTAAAACAAAAGCCGATTATAGAGAGTGGCAGAAGTCAGACCCTCGCCTTCCTTCAACTCCAAATCGACATTACTATGAATATGATGCAGTTGAATTTTTTGGTAAAAAAACTTTCTACTCATATGATGAAGCAATAAGTATAGTGCAAAACTCAGGGGTTAACGGTATATCAGAGTATCGAAAGTTGCGAAAATCTCACCCTCGCCTACCATCAAACCCTCAAATAACATATCCTGAATATGACAATATAAAATTTTTCGCTAAAGTAGGTTTTTATACTTACAAAGAAGCTATTCGTAAAGTTCATGATGCAGGGATCAAATCCTCAAGAGAATACCAAAATTGGCAAAAATCAGATCCGCGCCTTCCTGCAACTCCTTCGAAGTATTACGATGAGTACGACACTCTAGAGTTCTTTGGTAGCCAAGCGCACTATACTTATCAAGAAGCCATCCTCAAAGTGAGAGGTGCAGGGGTCAAAACGACTGTTGAATACGCAGAATGGCAAAAAAAAGATCCTCGCCTTCCTTCAACTCCACAGCAATTTTACGAGCAGTACGATCATTCAGAGTTTTTTGGCAAAGAGTCGTTCTTCACCTATGAAGAAACAAAATGCCAAGTGCATAATGCGGGCATTAAAACATATGCTGAATATGAACAATGGCAAAGAATGGATTCGCGTCTTCCTTCCAATCCTCGTCGATTCTATGAAGAGTTCAAAAGTGAAGATTTCTTTGTTAAAGAGACGTTCTACACATATCAAGAAGCCTTGAGAGAAGTTAGAAATGCGGGAATTACAACAGTTGCCCAATACGATCAATGGCAAAGAAGTGACCCTCGCCTACCTTCGAATCCTCGTACATACTACAACGAGTACGACAATGCAGAGTTCTTTGGTAAAACAGGCTTTTATACTTACCAAGAAACCATGCTGAAAGTCCACAGAGCTGGAATTAAAACAACTACTCAATACGACCAATGGCAAAAAAGTGACCCACGCCTTCCTTCAAATCCTCGGGATTATTACGATGAATATGTGCGTAGTAAGTTTTTTGCCAGAGAGCTTTCCATTGAAGAGTTCGTGAAAAAAATAAGAAAAAAAGGAATCATTAAAAAAAGGGAATACGATGAGCAACTAGCGGGTACTTCAGTGATGTATCCCAATGATCCTGTTAAATATTATGGTGTTGATTCATTTAAATCGCTGATTGGTTTTGAATACTGGGGGCTAGAAAAAACATGTGAGTACATAAAGGCCCATAAAATTAAAACATCTTACGAATACATGGAGCACGCCAAAATTGTCCCCAACTTACGCTCACACCCCAATAAAATAGTTGGGTTTGTAGGTGAACTACACTATTACCGACCCTCAACATTTGAGGTTTTTTTGGAGCAAAATCCTAGTTTTAAACCTTGGTGTGATGTTGCTGATGCTTATTTGGCTAACGGCAGCAGTATATCAAAACGTACTTCCATTGTTGCAAAGTTTCTTGGCTGGCTAGCTGACAATAATATTAATGGAGATCCTCTTACTTTTTTAATTAACACATCGATTTATCCTAATTTTAATCTATTCTTGGCGATGCTATCTAAAAAAGAGCAATCAACAAATACAATTAGCATCGTTAACGATTTCATAAATTTAATTTTAAGAACATATTGTACTGACGAAGACGAAGAAACGGGTGAAATTTTTTGGCACCCAGATTATCGAAATCCTTATTCCAATCACACACTGAATGGAGAAGCCAATAAATCGCGGCCTAATGAAACAGTTAAGAAGATCTTACCCTTTGCTCACGTAGATAAAGCGAGGGAGTTCTTATGTCCTGATACTGCAACCAGCTTTAATGAATTGATCGCGGCGCATGATATATATCAAGCGGATTACTTTGAGGTTCAAGAGTCTCAAATAGATAAGAATGATCCAAACTGTGTCTGGCGTACCCGAGAGGTTTATCGCGAGAGCGGTCGAACAAAAACATTTATTTATGAAATGTGGTCACCAGTTCGAACCGTTGCCATGCTATCGTTATTTGAATTGCCATTACGTGGTCAACAAATACTTTGGAACGATTCGGGTGAGTGGGATGAAGAGTTGCCAAATTATAGAAATGGACAGTTGACTTGGGAGAAGAATTCAAGAAAAGTGCAAAACCACTTTAAAAACCCCCAAGGGTTTATTAAAAAATACGATGAAAACTCGTTTGGTTTTTATTGTACAACGAACAAGACCAAAAACGTAGAAGGGGGCTATGCTGCTCCTTATATGCCTGAAAATCTGGCAAAGTGGCTAATCTTATTGCGTGACTGGCAGATGAAATACAACCCTATCTCTGCTCCAACAAAATGGTCAAACGATTTTATTCCAGCGGCGAGTCGTGTTTCCAAAACTCGATTGAGACGAAGAGGGTATGAAGGTCAGCAATGTTTCTTATTTAGAGATCCTACCGCCAAAAATGATGTTCTTCGCTCAAGGCCTTTAAACCGTTCAGCATTCAAAAATGGGCTACCGATCTTGTTGTATCATATCCAAGATGAGCAAATAAGCTTAGCAAAGTTTGACTGCACTCCTAGAAGAGATAATTCAAAGATGAAAACGATGAATCGTTACAGCTCTGAATATACTCCTCATAGTTTACGAGCAAGCATCATTACTGCCTACTTGGTTGATCATAAGCTGTCACCTGTATTAGTTTCTAAGCTGGTTGGGCATGCTAGCCTAGTCATGACAATTTATTATGCAAAAGTGACTGCGCCGGCTATGAAGCGCGAATTTGAACGTGCTGAGTTTGAGGCACTGAAAAACAAGCAGAACTCAATTAACGATGCAGTCATGGCTGCTAAGTTTGAAAACTTAAAGGCGTCTTATGTTGATAATACAAATGGGGAATTTCTTGCAAAGCTAGAAGGTGTAACTGGAAATGCTATCGTTGATAAAGGATGTGGTATCTGTCCCTTAGGCGGCCAGAGTTGTCATGAAGGCGGCGAGCTTGTTGCTGAGAAATCGACATACCGAAGTCCCGTTCCAACGTCGTTGGTTTTAGGACGAAGTAACTGTGTTCGCTGCCGATTCTTTATAACCTCTCCAGTTTATCTGCCGGGGCTAAAAGCGCTATTTGATTCTATTGCACTGAGTATTCGAGATTTAAACGATAGAATTGAAGAAGTCAGTGAACAGCTAGAAAACCTCAAAGATGAACGCGATGAATGCGAATTTGCTGGACAAAGTTTCACGAAAACATTTGAGCTTAACCGCTTGCAATCGGTATATGAAACATCTGTAGCCTCTCTCGATGGCGCAATGTCCGATGCTATTGCTACTTATCGCTTAAGTGATGCGGTAATACAGTTGTTGAACGATGAAGCTCCTAATGAAAACGATAAAAAGCTTCCTATGGTGCTCAATGATTCAACACTCTCGATTGAACTACGTGAATCTTCGAAGTTTGAACAGCTACATGAGATTTGTCAGTACGCAGACTTGTTTATGTTTTCAGACCCTAAAGCAGCTGTAATGGAGCGAACGCAAAAGATTAACAAAATGCTTTTGGAAAACAACATTTCAGCAAGCTTATATAGTCTAACTATTGAACAACAGAAATTGATTGGAAACCATCTAATAAACAATTTGGTCAGACGCTTGGGGGGATGGAATGAACTAGACAACGTCGCTGAAAAACGTACTAAACTGCGAGACTATTTACCAGCGGCGGAGTTAAAGTCATTAACAACTGAAATAAAAAATATATCTAACAGCATACCGATAAGAAATGTAGCCTTACCTGAGGGAGAACCTTCTCTATGAATACTGATGTTCAAGAACTGTATGACGATCTTATAGCGGATTGTAAACGCAAAGACGCACGAGATAAGTTATGTATTCTTAAGTCTGTACTGGATGAGCAAGTTGACAATAACGTAACGGTATTTAGCCTGAAATACGTCGCTAAACTTTCGGAAGAACGTGGTGGTCCTGCTTATCAAACCATCATTAATAAATCAGGTAAACGCTACAAGACGTTGTTTGATAAGTATATTGAAATTTATGAAGATAAGCGTGAAAAGCCGCCTATTGAAGATAAGAACAGTTGGATTGATAAAATTGAGGATACGGCTTCACAATATCGAATTAAACGTATGCAGTCAGAGCTGAAAAAACTCAAGTCTGAAAATGATTTGCTTAGGCAAGTAAAGTCGGAGGTGGTGATAAAGCTAGATAACTTTGATGGTGGAATTGAAGCTATTGATAATCAAACGAAGCAAATTACGGCGTCACCTATTAATCTTCTTACCTCTGAGCTTGAGACATTAAAACAACTCCTTGATGAAGGATATTTACGTCGAAACAATCTTAACTATAACGAAAAAGGAGCTCTCTTATACACTTCGGAAAGTGGTGAGATTGTCCAAATATCAGATCGTCGTTTGGACAGTGCACTTAATAAAGTACTAACTGTGCATAGTGATAGTAATTAGTATGGCTAACGGACAACAAAAAGCTCAGCAAACACTAGAAGCTTTTGAGCTGTGGGTTTCGACTCAATCCAATGACGATTTCACTCAGCTAATCTACAGAGGGCAACTCAATCGCGGCGAAATAGCTAAAGCCATCGGTTGTGGTAAATCTGCTCTTAACCAGAACCCAGCGCTTAAAACAGCCCTTGGCAACTTGGAAGATAGGCTTCGCGAGGAAGGTGTGTTACCTCCCTTAACAATAAGGGCAAAAGAAGAATCAGATAAACCCAAGCAATACGACAACACTACTCATAAAAAACACCTTGAGTCGAAAAGGCTATCGGCTATTGAAGCCGAGAATATTGAACTGAAAGCTAAAATTAAAGAGTTAGAATCTAAGCTTGAGCGCTTTGGTGAGTTATCGGACACCCTATATGAAATGGGGTTTATGCCTCGATGAATACAGAGTATTTTCGTGTAACTAGCATAAGGTTTCATAGCAATAAACATGTGATTTTCATGGGCATCCCGCTCAAAAAGAATAGCTATAAAATGCACAGCGGTAAGTACACGGTTTCAGTTAAAGCATGCCCTGATAGCCTCCCTGTGAGTCCGGCCATTGGTCAACACTGGGAAGTTAAAGGTGTAAAAACCTTCAGTGAGTATGAGAACAATGGCTATGTCATGACACAGCATGTTTTTGACTCTCCAATTGAAGCAAAATGCTCTCTTCCTGAAATTGGCGAACAACTCATCAGGTTTATAGCCAACGAAAAAGACTTTATTGGTATCGGTGAAAGTAAAGCCAGACGGTTGTGGAATGCCTTGGGGAGTGACTTTCATCATCTTGCTAAGAAAGACACAACAGAGTCGAGAAGTCGACTTAGCGGCCTTCTGAGCGAAGAGTCCATCAACGCACTTTATAAAGGCTATGCCAAGTATGCTAATTTAAGTGCGTGTAACTGGATGTCAAATCACCATATACCTTCTTCTATTCAACAGCGTTTGCTTAAGCATCATAACGACAAATCCATCACCGCCATTAAGGAAAATCCGTATCTATTGATCGGTTTTGGTATGTCATTTGAGGATGCAGATAAACTCGCTGTTACCATACTCGACCGTGACGAAGATGAACCCAAACGCCTAAGCGCAGCGTTAGAAATTGCAATTCGCAAACAAATAGAACTGGGTCACACCTACACAACACAAAATGAGCTTAAACCAAAGTTAGCCGCTTTATTAAAAAACCAAGAGTTATGTGCCAAGGCGTTTAAAGCTGGACATCATAAGGCTCAATACGTTCTTAATCATCAATTAGGTACATATCATCCAACAGCACAATTACTGATGGAGAATGTCGTTGCAAAACGACTGAATAAGCTTGCTAGGCAAAATAATTTATATGACGAAAATGCAAATTCTGCATATTGCTTTGCTGTTGAACAATTGCCTTATGAGCTTACCCAAAAACAAACCGAAGCAGTAATAACATGTTTAGATAATGCAGTAAGCTGTATAACCGGTGGGGCTGGAACGGGAAAGACAACTGTTCTCAGAACGGCACTTAGAGCATATCATCATCTAGGATATGAAATTCACGCAGTTGCACTCAGTGGCAGAGCGGCAATGAGGTTGCATGAATCGATAGGTTTTATTACTTCAACCATCGCCAAGTTACTTCGTGATGCACCAATTGAACCAAGTAATGAACAACCAAAGCACCTATTGGTTATTGATGAAGCCAGTATGATTGATTTGCCCACAATGTATCGCTTGGTAAACCATCTTCATCCAGAGGTACGCATTATATTCACAGGTGACCCTGACCAACTACCACCAATAGGGTGCGGTAAGGTTCTTGCAGACATAGTTCTATCAAATACCATTGCAAACACTATGCTGGATATCGTAAAACGCCAGGAAGGCTCAACTGGTATACCGGAATATTCAAAGCAAATAAACCAAGGCTTAGTCCCTGAAAATTTAAGTTCTGGGGCGGTATACTTTCATGAAACTCCTAAGCACCGTATTGCAAATGTATGTTGCGAGTTATATGAAGAGTCGTCATACAATAGCCGTGTTATGGCACCGACTAAAAAACTGGTTCAAGACATTAATAATCAAATTCAGGATGCTGTTAATGAGCATGGAGAGCAATTAAAGTTCAATCTCCACGGCGATGAGTTTCATGTAAAACTTAGAATTAACGATCAAATATTGTTCACTCAGAACTTATACGATAAAGGAATCAACAATGGTTCGCTTGGGGAACTCACTTCGGTTACTTCCTCCGAAGGCTCATTTGGTGAAGTGACACTAGATACTGGTGACAAAGTTGAAATCACTCAGCAAGTGCTTGATGGAATGGAGTTAGGATATGCAATAACACTACATAAAGCCCAAGGCTCACAATTTCCTAGAGTAATCATAGCGCTTCAAAAAGGTCGAATTGTTGACAGAGCTTGGCTTTACACTGCTATAACTCGGGCTGAAAAAGAAATACATATTGTCGGTTCATCTGAAGATTTTAAATCAATCACTCAGTCACCTAGTAACTCAAACAAGAGAAATAGCTTCCTTTATGAAATGTTCCGGATGTAAGAAATAGCATCTAAATTGAACAAATTTAGTTGTAGTAAATCATGCTCAATCTTACACATTCACTGGTTAGTCAAGATTAAATCGTCCAGTCGGACTTCTGGTATCCTAACTCACAATTGGACAATTCCGTGTTGGCTCTAGTAGCATGAGCTGAAAGGTCTCGATTGTGCTGAAGACATTGTCCTTAAGTTTTTTGCCATATATTTTCTAATGAATTGCTTTTGTTTTATTACTAAGAAGTCTCCATAATAAATTTATTAAAGCATACTAGCGGTTAACAGGACGTTATCTATGAAGGGTAAGTCAACAAAACACTCAAGATTAAAATTAGCAAAATATTTGAATGAGCACCTTTGCTCATTTGGCAATGGGTTTGAAAATAAAGTCATATGTCCAACATGCGTAAAGGAGTTTGATTTGAATTCAGGTCAACGCAGCTTTACGGCAGGTCATATCTTACCAGAAGCTTCTGGAGGGAATGAATGGACTTTTCTTTGTAAGGATTGTAATAGTCAATTTGGTGAAAAACAGGATAAGTGGTTAGGCGAATATCTTAATATACTGAATAACCCTATGGGGACGCTTTTAGATGCCAAAACAAAGAGTAGGTACATAAGTATTAATGACAAAACTGTTAATGGATCAATAAGTGTCTCGGACGTTGACGGAGGTATTGATATTGCTTTACCTATCAATAGAAACCCACCCGGTAAATTAGAATCAATGAAGTTTGGTGAAAACCTCGAAATTAACTTTGAAATACCATTAACGCTTCACGAAAACGAAATTGCAGTTGGATATATAACTGCCGCTTATTTAATGTGGTTCAATGAAATAGGTTATAACTGGGTTTTCCAAAGTTCACTAGATAATGTGCGAAAGCAGATATTGAACTGTAATCGAGATATTGATGGTGCGAAGGTAATCGATTTACCTACGGACAAGATGGAAATGCAAGGGGTTGGAGTCATTATCAATTCAGGTACTTTATATCCATGCTGTGTAGTTGTCGATAAATTGGTTGTATTTCCTACGCCACCTACTGTAGCTTCACCCACACCTAAAAATGTAAAGTTTGAGTCGCCTTGTTATATAGAGTTTTTAAATCTGGCTGTTTTGAATTTTCCTTATCTAACTCTATTTGACGGGTATCATGTTGTTGTGCCTAATCGTTTAAGAAAATGTCCCCCCATTCCAGATAAACTATTCAACATTTATTCTGAGCAGGGGAAAGAAGCCGGATTATTTTCATTAGTAAATGAGGATATGACAAATTTAACCAATTGAAGATACAAAAACTAATCCAAATCACCTTTTTTAGTGCAATTGACTAATGCCTCCAAAGTGGCATTAGTGATCGTTTTTTGCCTGATTAAGGGTGGTGACTCAACTCGTTTTGGGGCAAAGGCGAGTTATATTCATAACTCTTCGATGGACAAAAGTGTGCCAGCAAAGATGCGGCTTAAAAACAAGGTGCCGTTACGCAAACACTCGTAAGCGGTGTCTATCTGGGTCTAATGCAACAAAGTTAACGCCATACACAGACTCTTCGCGTTCCTGAGCAAATTCCACACCTAGTTGCTTCCACTGCTTGAACAAGTTATCTAGAACGACGCGGCTCGTTGCAGGGATTGAAAGTTCGGTGCCACCGCCTCTAACTGAGCTGCTTGGCGTAAGTGCATTAACTTGTTTCAGAGTAATCTTCACATTTTCAGCAAACTCTAATACTGCAAAAGTTGGCGATAAAAGCTTTGGCTGACATTCAAATGTTTCCTCATAAAAAGCCATGCTAAGCTGGATGTTTTCTACGTAAAGAACTATAGAGTCAATAGCGAACATATTAATAGACCTGCATTTGTTGAATACTAAATTAAGTATAAACAAAAGTACTGACAGTTTTTGTCAGTAGAAAAAATGCTTATGTTCGATTCCCTCTAAAGCCTCCCACTCAGTTAGCAATTCATTGCGAGAACGTTCGTATCGAGAATTAAGTTGAGAAAAAGAGTGAATTTTATCCACCCGGAAGTTACGGTAATCGCTTCGTGTTTCGCACCATGCAACCAAAATATTGTATTGCTCAAATATTCCTATAAGTATTGGCCACACAACCCTTTTTCTGATAACCCCTTTGGCATCTTCATAAACAATTTCAGCTTTATGCGCTTTTTGAATTGTTGCTTTCAACTCTGTTAGCGAGATCATTAGCTTCGGAACTTTGAGAGCTGAAGCAACTCTAACGACACTCTCAGTACGCTTGGCTCTGTGCTCAGAGGGTAACACTGCTGAGATTTTAGCAAGTGCATCAATGGCAGCCTCGCTAAATTCTCCGTTAGCTTGTTTCGCCACCCATTCTGCTCCTAATCTGAGGGCTTCAAGCTCTTCAAAGCTAAACATCATAGGTGGTAAATCAAAGCTCGGCTTTAAGATATAACCAAGCCCAGCTTCTCCTTCGAGATCTGCTCCTTGAGCTTGTAAAGTGACAATATCACGATAGATAGTCC
Organism: Pseudoalteromonas sp. MB41; assembly: GCF_020966275.1. Taxonomy (NCBI): domain Bacteria; kingdom Pseudomonadati; phylum Pseudomonadota; class Gammaproteobacteria; order Alteromonadales; family Pseudoalteromonadaceae; genus Pseudoalteromonas; species Pseudoalteromonas sp. MB41. Next base: position 131,083 of record NZ_JAJJZF010000011.1, read on the forward strand.
TAACACTTACATTAAGCTGACTAGCCAGTTTCTCAGCTGAGATTGGGTATTTATAGCGTCGTAGTAGTTGAAGAAGATCTAGAAGGCGTTGACTTCGGGACATTGCAAAAACTCATAAAATAAAGAATATGCCTAATGTACTAAAAGAGAATCAACTGATCATTCAATTAAAAGATGTGTGAACGACTTAATAATTAAATAATCTACCGTCTTGACTCTCGAAACTCATTTTGGGGCATAAAAGCATGCCACTACATGCTAGTATTTAGTAAGGAATACTGTGAATTCATTTGAGCACTATGTATGCATTGAACCTAATAACTTGGGGCGTTTCTTTTTAACTGTGACAAGATATTATCATTCAATTTTAACCAATTAGTTTCGTATTCCCATGTCTTTTTGAAGTCGTCATTGCTCCTTGAACTTTCAAGCATTTCTCTAAAATCGAAGACACCTGAAAAGTTATCAACCGTAACATCATAGCTTCCATAACCTCGGTTTTCAGGCACAATATATTTTAAAAAATTAGATTTAAAATCAGTTATAGTGCTTACTAATTCCTCTGAATCATTTAGTTTTTCTCCTAAGAATTCTTTTTCAAAATCTGTAATTGTGCCTGTCGCTTCTAAAGCACCAGATTGGTTTATAGCAATTCCCCAATTTTTATTGGCCAATGAAGGGTTCTGCCTATTTATATCTGAAAGAAGTGAGTCATAGGGAGACAGCATTTTTTCTACCGCTTTTGGCACACTACCTCCCGGCAAATATAATTCACCAGTAGCAACAGCTAGCTCATGCATATAGTCATCAACTGTTTTAGTTATGTCTATCTGGCTCGATGTCATCGTCAGCGGCTTGGTATATGTTTGGCTTAGCTCTGAAGACGCGCTTTCATGGTATACGTCATCCGCCAATTTTTTAAGCTCAGTATCTAAAAGAGCCTTGCCATTTATAGGTGACTCTATAGTCACATTTTGATTATTAAGTGGTTGCGGTAAACTTCCAGAATTAACCTTCATAATACGTCCCTGATTTAGTGATGTAATTTTATATCGGCCTATTCTGATGATTCTTTACATTCATCATTTTAAAAAAAGGCAGCTAAGCTAATTGTATTATTATTAGGGATGGATTATTCTTGAAAAACTTAGGGGAGTAGTCTCTTGCATTAAGCAAGGAAACTGTCAACAGTCTCCGGGCAACATCGCTCGTGGCAGTTTCGAACCGTATCAGGTTTTGACAAGACTTAAGGCAATGAGTCATTTCGGGCAGAGGTGGTTTGTTGCCTTGTTAGTCTAGTCTGCCCTAAGGATACATAATGAAACTACGCCACCACCAAATTTCACCTCACTTTATAAATAGACCAGACAATTCCGTTATATGCCTATCAAGTAATGATATAGAGGGGGTATAGTTATGCTCTTAGCCATAGCCGCAATTATTGCGGGGTTTATCTTACTCGTATGGAGTGCAGACCGCTTTGTTGAAGGAGCGGCATCTACGGCAGGCCATGCCGGCTTACCTTCAATTTTAATTGGTATGGTTATTGTTGGTTTTGGGACTTCGGCTCCGGAAATGGTTGTGTCTGCCATGGCTGCAAGTGATGGAAACCCTGATTTGGCGTTAGGTAATGCACTCGGGTCCAATATTGTAAATATCAGCTTAATTCTTGGTGTAACAGCCATCATTGCCCCTATCACTGTTCAGTCTAAAATTGTTAAAAACGAGCTTCCCTTATTATTAGTTGTCGTACTTTTTTGTGGGTACTTGCTGTATGACGGCGCTTTATCAGTGATTGATGCAAGTCTGTTGTTGGGCGGATTAGTCTTGTTCTTAGCATGGTCAGTCTATTCAAGTATGAAATCAC
>NZ_JAJJZF010000012.1:0-120986 GCF_020966275.1 Pseudoalteromonas sp. MB41
AAACAAACAATATCAAAATCATCTCAAGGAAAAAGGGTTGCAACAAAGTATGTCTAGAAAAGGAAATTGTTTAGATAATGCGGTTGCTGAGAACTTCTTCGGCATATTGAAGAGTGAGATGTACCACAACGAAACGTTTAAAGACGTGAATGAGCTTATTGAAAACATCAAAGAATATATCCACTATTACAACAACGAGCGTATTAAGCTGAAACTAAAAGGCCTGAGTCCGATACAGTATCGAAATCAGGCCTTGGCAGCCGCTTAAAAATGAGTCCAACTTTATGGGGTCACTTCAATTTATGTCGGCTTTTTTGTTAAGTTAAAATTAGGGCTAAGTTCACTTTAAACATCAGCCTATGTTCCTTTTTTTAGGCTAAAAGGCATTGAAAAAAGACAGGAAAACGCGCATCATGGTTTACTTAACTTATTGCTTTTTAAGGTTCTGCCCTAATAAGCAAAGACGATAATAACGACTAGTAGTAGATTGCATGTTAAACCACGGATTGGAAAACAGAGAGTACATTAAACTCCCAGAAGGTGTTGATATTGCTATAACACCAGCAGGTGTTGTGGCGCGTAGTTACGCTTATATTATCGATCTTATTATTCGTGGCTTGATCCTGCTTGCCATAGCAACGCTCTTTTCTTTTTTTGGAGACGCAGGCGAAGGCCTTGTTCTTATTGCCTACTTTCTTATATCTTGGGGATACAACATCCTTTTTGAAATGGAAAATGGTCAGACCCCCGGTAAAAAACGCCTCAAAATACGTGTAGTACAAGACAACGGTTTGCCAGCGAGCTTTTCGCAAATAGTGGTACGCAACTTATTACGTCCCGCAGATATGCTGCCTATTGGTTATTTTTTAGGACTTATCGTGATGATGTTTAATACGCGATTTAAACGGATCGGCGATTGGGCAGCAGGCACCTTAGTTATTTATGATGATGAGCTGCAAGAGCGCCCATTACTGCCTAAAGGTGATGTAAGCATTCCTGCTGTCAGCTTGACGACCGAAGAGCAATTAGCGGTGCTTGCTTTTGCTGAACGACACAATGAGTTATCCGCTGCCAGACACCTAGAGATTGCCACTATACTTGCTGAGCCTTTAGCCAGTAATGAAACCGATATTGAGGAGCAATTAGCCAGTTATGCCCGTTATTTTGCTGGGCAACTACACGATAATCATGACCACCCACACGTGGAGAGTCAGCAATGAAACAAACCCAATTTGTAAAATCGAACACACAAAGCTGGGATGAATTCAAAGCGTTATGTGAAATGGAACGTTCAGAGTCGTTGCCCATTCATTTTCCAAATCTGTATCGCAAGATCTGTAATGATTTAGCCATCGCTCAAAGCCGTCAATACAGCCCCATACTCGTTGAACAAATAAATTGTTTAGTGCAGTTAGGCCAAAAACGTTTGTATTTGTCTCGTAGCAATCAGTTTTCTGAGCTATGGCATGTCGCACGAACAGCGTTTCCTCGGGCTCTGTATGAAAACCGTGTGATGTTAGCTGTTAATTTGCTGGCTTTTTGGGGCTTAGCTTTAATTGCCTTTATTTGGGTAAGACTGGACCCAGATGCAGCGTATACTTTTCTAGGGCAAGGTACGTTGCTAAACATAGAAAAAATGTATGACCCAAGTGGAAGTGTGCAATCTGCTGAGCGGGGAGCATCACAAGATTTATTAATGTTTGGGGTGTATATCTACAACAATATAGGGATCGCATTTCAAATGTTTGCAGGGGGAGTGTTGTTTTGTGTAGGAGCTGCATTTTTCTTGTTATTCAACAGTTTTTATTTCGGTGCCATTGCCGCACATATTGTAAATGTTGGGTTTGAAGGACCGTTTTTCTCGTTTGTTATCACCCATGGCTCTTTTGAACTGACAGCGATTATCATTGCCTCTGCAGCAGGGTGCCGAATTGGCTACGCACTCCTTAACCCAGGCCAATTCACGCGTGCTTATGCCATAAAACAAGCCGCACAAAAAGCTTTGCCCTTAATTGTAGGGGCCTTTTTAATGCTGGTGATAGCTGCTTTCATAGAAGCGTTTTGGTCCCCGCGCGATATTGCGAATGAAATAAAATATACAGTGGGCAGTGGGTGTTGGGCGTATGTGCTGTATCGTCTCTATAAGGGAATGCGTTATGGAGCTTAATCGCCTGAGTTTTAACCCTCGTAAACGTGATGCTTACGAAACCTTTGATTTAACAGTGTTATTAGTTAAATCGCACTTTTTTTCTTTGTTTTTTATGTATTTATGCATGGCCTTACCACTATTTATAATTGTGGGCGTGTTACTTAATTGGAGCTGGAGTGCCTTTTTAATATGGTGGCTTAAACCTTTATTCGAGCGCCCGATACTCGATTACATGTCAAAGGCGGTTTTTAATCAACCGGTCTCGATTAGCCACAGTTTAAAGTCGTTAAAGCAATTAAAGTTGGCAGAGATGCTAGTGCATTTAAGTGTCTTAAGGTTCAGTCCTAATCGTGCTTTCTTAGCGCCAGTTGAACAACTAGAGCAACTGTCTAAAGAACGAAAAGCGAAGCGTAAACAGCTGTTGTTCGCTTCAACGAAACCCAAACAAACACTTTGGATGCTATTTTGTGTCCACTTTGAATTTATTTTGTTGATGGGGTTTTCTGCATTAACGATTGCATTAGTGCCGTATTCATTTACAGCTGAAGAAGCGATGTATCAGATTTTTGAGGCCCCTGAATGGTTAGAAATTGCCTTTAATACTTTATATATAGTAAGTATTGCACTCGTTGCGCCTTTATTTGTCACGGGGGGCTTTTTAGCTTATTTACATCGTCGAGTTGAGCTTGAAGGGTGGGATATTGAGCTTGCTTTTAAAAATATTCGCGCACGTCTAAGCGGTGTATTGTGTTCACTGGCACTGCTTTTCTTATCCAGTGTTACTATTGCACCGTCCGCCAGTTACGCCGATGAAATTGATAAACAACAGGTAAAAGAGCAAGTCACAGCGCTTTATAATGAACCTAATGTGATAGAGACAGAAACAACGTGGACGCCTATTTTTGAACCCAAAGAAGCCTCATCGAGTGACTTATCATGGTTATTTAATATTTTTAAAGCCATAGGGCAGGTTTTTGGTGTATTGGGATGGGTGTTAGTGGCGTTATTAGTCATTTGGTTAGTCTATTACTTAATGAAAAAACGTGGTTTCTTTGCCAATTTAAGCCTGCCTGAACGTGCCAGACATAAAGAAGAGCCCGTGATCCCCAGTTTGTTTGCTGAAATTAAAGCACAGGATTTACCCGCAGATATAATTGCCTCGGCATTGCGTTGTTTTAATGCAGGGCAACACCGTTTAGCGCTGGCTTATTTGTTACATTACTCGCTTAGTTGGGCGCAGCAGCAACATCAAGTGAGATTACATCGCTCAATGACTGAGCGTGAATGTAAGCGTGCGATAGATGCCAAAGTACCGACGCATATACACGATATTTTTACGCGCTTGTTTACAGCGTGGGTGAGTGTTGCTTGGGGGCACCAAACACCCGATCTTGATTTTATTGCTCTTACAGAGGAAATAAAAGCAATGACAGCCAGCAAGGAGGAAAGTACTCATGAAGCTTAAATATGTACTGATTGCTGGTTTGGTATTGCTTGGTTTTATTATTGTTGCGGGGGTTGCGTCGCTGGAGTGGGAGAAAAAAGAATTCGAAATAGGTTTTCACTCTGATGTGGCTAAAGATAATTTCACCATGGCGCAGCGATTGTTAAACGCAAATGGCATTAAATGGCTTAAAGATAAACACCTTGCTGCACATGCCGATAGCGAACAAATACGCATTGACCCACACACTATTTTAATTGTCGATGAAGCGGTGCTTGCCGATTCGTATCAATTAGATCAGCAGCTCGCTGAATGGGTGGCTGAAGGTGGGCGATTGGTGTATGTATTAAATCGACAGCGCGATGAGTTGGCACTTGATAATACATTGTTTTTTAATCAACTAGGGATCACCGTTTCAGCGAAAGACAGTGCCTTTGACTATGACTTTGCAATGCTTAAAGAAGGGTCTAAAAACAGCACCTTGGCTATAAATGAAGACACCGTGTTAGCGCTTGAACTAAGCCGTGCATTTACGATTGAACATTGCCCAGGTGTCAGCACAAACACAGAACAGGGCGATACTGTTATGTGTGACCTCGCTTTTGGGCAAGGCCGCGTTATTGTAATGCCGTCATTGGCACCATTTACAAACTATCGATTACGCCACCTTGACCATGGCAGCCTCCTACTTTGGCTTAGCAAAGGGGCTGATAAAGTGACGTATGTTCCTTATTTAACATACCCTAATTGGCTGGCAAAAATATGGCACTGGAGCTGGCAGTTTGTTGTGAGCCTTTTATTATTGGTTGTGTTTACAGTGTGGCATATCAGTAGTCGAATTGGTCGAGCCTATGCCCCTGACTTCGATATTAAAACCAGTTTTAATGCGCATATTCGTGCAGTGGCTAATTTCTACATGCAACACGGACACGAAGCGTATTTATGGACAGCGCTTCGTAAAGACTTTAATGCCAAAGTAGAGATGCGAGTCCCTAATTTTAAAATGTTAAGTGATGATAAACAGGCACAAATTATTGCTAATTTAACGCACTTCGACAAACAACAAGTGACCCAGCTGCTTGTAAGTGAATTACCCACATCACGCGAGCAACGATTAGAATATATCAAACGATTTAAACAATTAAGGAATGCATTATGAGCACGGAACTGGAAAATAAACGCATGAGCTTGATAGATGCAGCGGAGGCTGTAAAACAAGTAAAGCAAAACATTTCACGTGTCCTCGTTGGTCAAGATGCCATTGTTGAAGATGTGCTAACCGTTTTATTTGCAGGTGGTCACGTACTGCTTGAAGGTGTGCCAGGGCTTGGCAAAACGTTACTGGTTAGGGCATTGGCAAAAAGCTTAAACGTGGATTTTTCGCGCGTACAGTTTACGCCTGATTTAATGCCATCAGATGTTGTTGGTCATAGCTTATATGATATGAAGTCGGGTGAATTCAATATTAAAAAAGGACCCGCCTTTACCAATATTTTATTGGCAGACGAAATTAACCGTGCACCCGCAAAAACCCAGTCCTCATTACTTGAAGTGATGCAGGAGCAACAAATAACGATTGATGGTGAATCGCTTTCTATCGATTCTCCTTTTATGGTTTTAGCAACACAAAACCCGCTCGATCAAGAAGGGACTTACCCGTTGCCTGAAGCGGAATTAGACCGATTTATGATGAAAGTTGAATTGGGTTTTCCTTCGCATGAAGCGGAAGTTGAGTTGTTAAAACTTAACACCAAAGTGGTGTCGAATGAATCAACGGTTGAGCAACTGCCAGCAGTACTTGATGCCGCGCGTATTAGTGAAATTAAGCAGCTATGTGCAGATAGGCTAGTTGACGAAAAAATTCTTAATTATGCTGTCGATATTGTTCGTAATTCACGAACTTGGCAAGGTGTATTGCACGGCGCAGGTTTACGAGCATCAATAAACCTGATTAAGGCTGCAAAAGTAATCGCATTGATGAATGGGCGCGATTTTGTGATCCCAGATGATGTAAAATCAGTCGCCCCTAATATTTTAAGACACCGTTTGATCTTATCGGCTGATTTAGAGTTAGAAGGGGTGTCGTACGACGAAGTTATCAATGCCATATTAGCCAGTGTTGAAGCACCTCGCTCATGATTCGAATTAAGCTTAGACCTGCCAAACGCCTTGTTTTACTGCTATGTGCAGTCGTGCTGATGGTGCTTGTCTGTGCTATAGCTGAGCTTGGTAGCGTAATAATGACGGCGTTATTATTGGTGCCTGTCGTGATTACATGGATTGACTTAATGTTGTCAAAGTCGCAGCCGCTGTTATCAACAGAATTGTCGACGAGCCAAAATATGGCATTGTATCGTTGGCAGCCAGTTCAGCTTACTATCAATAACACCGCTAAGCAGCCTCTGCTTCTCGATGCCAGTCTGCATTTAAGTCAGGCCATAGAGCTTGCTGAGCCGCAACAGACGGTATTTTTAACAGCGATGCAGCAAGCACAGCTGAGCTTTAATATTCGTGCTCATAAACGCGGTGACGCTGACATAACCGCTATTGAACTCAGAGTTGGCTCGTCTTTTGGGCTGTGGCAATCTAGCTGGTTAGTCAAGCAAGAGACTCGGTTAAAAGTGTACCCTGATTTTAGTCGTGTAACCTCAAAGCAACACCTTAATGGCGTAACCAATAAGCCAATTAATGGCTTAAAGTTAACCAAAAAGCGGGGTGAAGGTATTGAGTTTCATCAATTAAGGGAATACCGGCAAGGTGATAGTGTTAGGCAAATTGACTGGCAAGCGACCAGTAAACGTCGTAAATTAATTTCTCGTGAATACCAAGAAGAGCAGAATCAGCATGTGATTGTGATGCTTGATGCATCTAAAAAAATGGCGATTGAAGCAAACGAAGGCACTCACTTTGATCATGCATTAAATGCACTTTTATTGCTCGCTCACACTGTGTTAAAACAAGGTGACTGGTTTAGTATGCAAAGTTTCAATCAAGCCTTGCGTTGGTTACCAGATGTTAAAGGGGCGCAGAATGTCTCGCGGGTGATGAATCATTTTTATGATTTATACCCCGATAATAGCAGCAGTGACTATTTAGTTGCGGTTAATCAACTTATTGCTAAGCGAACTAAACGCTCTTTAGTGCTCTTGGTGACAACGTTAGATGAGCAGAGTATTGATGAATTGCTCCCAGCCATAAAAATGCTGCAAAAGCACCACCTTGTAGCGCTTATCAATATAAATAACCGTGCAGTGGCTGAGGTACTCGATGAGCCAATCGAGAAGTATGAAGATGCAACTAGTTATTGTGCGGCACTTGCTTTACTTAATGCACACAAAGCCAATATGGCAAAGCTTAAAAAGCAAGGTGTCATCGCTATTGATTGTAAGCCTGTGCAACTACTGCCACATGTGTTGAATACGTATTTAAATGTGAAGCACTCAGGTGCTCTCTAGCAGGAATAAAAAAGGCATTGAATTCAATGCCTTTTTTACGTTTGTAACGATTATTTTTGCTTGTCTATTGCTTCGTTGATTTTATATTGAAAGTAAATCACGTTGAAGAAAAAGGTTAAAATACCATTTAGTTTGACAGGTTCATCACTGCTTTCGTTGATTAACTCAGTTAAAGAAGTACGCAGTGAAAAGATAAGAATGATCGCGACAACAAAAGAAATAAGCGACACAACACCCCCAAGTTCGGGGCTAACTCCCGCAATCGATAAAATAATATTCACCGCGTATAAACCAACATAGCCGTAAATTATACCTTGGCTAACTTGATGTTTAGCGAGTGAATTTGCAAGATTTGTGCGATTTACTAGCCAATAAACACTGTAAATGCCCAGTGTAAAAACACTTAAAAAGAACACGCCCCAGGCAGAGAAACGATCAAAGTTTAAGATTGGTTTATTACCACTGCTGTTTGCATCTGTTAGGGTAGCTTCGGGCGCTTGGTATAGATTGCTGGTTTCATTAGACATTATATATCCTCATATTTTATTGTTTTTTCCTTAGGTGCCACAGGCACGTTCCTATATTATATCCTCGACTTTATTCTGTATATCATTTCACGCATTTTTTAACGCTTTGCAATTGATAGTAATAGAATATAACCCGTCTTTATAGTGGCTATTACAGCTTCATGGTTTAAACCTGTGCTTAAATTATATACACTGCGCGCTGTTTTTAATGAGGTGCTGTGTGCTGCTAATTCTACTGAGTTGTTTATTTGTATTGGTGATGTATTTAGAGTCGCTTTCGAAGGGAATGCCTGTAAAACGTTGGATGTTTTTAGGGGGCGTGCTTGGGCCCATTGCTTGGTGTTTGTTTAATGTGCACTACCGCCGTGCTTTTGTTCGCCATGTTGGCCGTCAGGCATGTGGTTGGCGCCCTTAATTAACGTTTACACTCCTGATTAAACTTGGAGCTGATTTAGTGAGTTGGCTTTTCAAAAATGCGGTAAATTCAGGGTGTGACAATGGTTTTGAGTAATAATAACCTTGCACCGTTTGACACTTTAATTCTTTTAACATCTCTACTTGTTTAGCTTGTTCAACCCCTTCGGCAACAACATGTAACTCTAGGTTGTGTGCGATGGTAACGATTGAGTCAACCATGTTCCGGCCCCGCTCAGTCTGCATATCATCAATAAATGCTTTATCAACTTTAAGCGTGTTTAGTGGAAACTGTTTTAGATAGGCGAGGGATGAATAACCGGTGCCAAAGTCATCCATCGCTAAGTGAATGCCTCTAGCACTTAATGAGCGCATGACTGCAATGGCTTCTTGCGGGTCATCCATTACGGTGCCTTCGGTAATTTCGAGTTCGAGAAAATAAGAGGGCAACTCGTTCTTTTGTAATATTAAATCAATGCGAGTGGTTAAGTCGGGTAAACTAAATTGCTTAGCGGATAAGTTCACCGCAACACGGCCATTAAAGAGGCCTTGATCTATCCAGTTTTTCACATCGCGACAGGCTTTATTTAAGACCACTTCACCAATTTCAATAATTTGCCCTGTTTCTTCGGCAATCGGAATAAAGACGCCCGGGCTTATAATCCCCTTTTTAGGAGTGATAAAGCGGACGAGTGCTTCCATGCCATCGAGTTTACCGGTGTGAATATTCATTTTCGGTTGGTAATAGACTTCGAAATGATCCTCTTTTAATCCGTAGCGCATTAAGTTTTCAATTTGTAAGCGCTTTACCGCCTCACGGTTCATTGTGTCATTAAAGAATAAGTAGCTGTTGCCTTTTTTCTTTGCGTGATACATCGCAGTATCGGCATTTTTTAGCAATAGCTCGGGGGTATTACCGTCTTCTGGAAACAGCACGATTCCGACACTTGAGGTAATTACCAGCTCATGGCCTGCCATATTAAAAGGGGTGGCAATTGCGGCTAAAAATAGTTTAGCCATCCGTGTGATGGTATGAATGTCGTTAGTGCCCGACATAACCAGTGCAAATTCATCACCACCCAATCGATAAAACACATCTTTCTCGCGAGTGAGTTTATTTAAACGCATTGCCAGTTTAGCTAGGAGACTGTCACCTAGTTGATGACCTAATGAGTCATTAATTTTTTTAAAGTTGTCTAGGTCAAACACTAAAAGAGCATGGTGATTGTCTTGCTTTGCGAGTTTTTTTAAATTGGTGAAAAATAAGTTTCGGTTAGGCAAGCCGGTCGTCCGGTCTCTGTTTGATAGGTTATGTAATTGAGACTCCGCTTTTTTACGCTCGGTTTGATCAGAATAGACAACCACGTAATTACAAATTTGATTATGCTCATTTTTAATTTCATCAATTGAAATTTCAATGGGTAATAATTGACGTTGAGCATTTTTAAGTTTGACTTCTTGTTGCCAATGTTCGGTGGCTTTTACGGTGGCTTTAATTTCGTCGACATAACTTTGGTCGTAGCCAAGCAGTGCAAAATCTTTCTTTAAATACTGTTCACGGCTGCCGCCAAACAGAGTTAAAAAGCTCGGGTTTAAATCAACAAGCTTAAAGTTTTTGTCGTAGATAGCAATTGCATCAGTCAGCGATTCAACACATTTAGCAAATAGGTTTAAACGGGCTTCTGTTGATTTTAGCTGTGAAATATCTCTGACAGTGCCTGTCATTCGTAAGGGGTTTAGGTTGGTATCTTTTTCGATAATTTTTCCACGGTCTAATACCCAGTGCCAGCGATCAAAACTATCTTTAATTCGGTAACTTGCTTCGAAAAATGCAGTGTGTTCTGCAAAATGTCTTTTGAGTGCATTTTCAACGTGTGGTAAATCATGTGGGTGAATAAGGTCTCGATTAGGAGGGAAGCCGTTGGCGTTATTCGTATCTGTGGTGTATTTATCGTTGATACGTATTACTTCGCCCGTTTTTATGTTCCAGTCCCATAGGGTATCACCACTGCCTTCTACGGTACTTTTTAGTCGATGTTCAGAGATTCGCAGCTGATGTCGAGAACGCTTTAGTTTGTAAATGACAAATAGCAAATATGGCAGCAAGAGCATCATAATTGTGCTTGGGATCAGCAACAGTGTACTTTGCTCAAGCTCTATCGGGCTTGCAGAAGCAGAAAAAACATCCGCCATACTCATTATTAAAAAAGTAGAAATCATTTTTATTATTTTTATCATTAATGAAATACCTTAATTCGCACCAGATAATTTAATCTAAGCTCACGAACGAGTCAAAGAGAATGAGAAGAAAGGTTGGCTTTTGCTGGTTTTTTGAGCTTTGGCTCACTTAAAAGTTCGATTCTAGGCCGGTTTTCAGAAAAGATCTCAATAATATATTGCTGCATATCCTCAAGACTCAGCGCATCAAGCTCAGCGATCAGTTGTTGTTGCATATTAAACTCAGTATCGCGGTTACCAATTGCCAGCCATAAACGTTGTGAGCGAAGTCGTAAGTTTTTGTCTTTTTCTGCAATATGTGTGACGAGTCCCGCTTTTGTTTGAAGCCATTGCTGCTCATCAACAGTGGGGATCTGTGCGACAAAATTACTAATAAATTGCTGGTGGCGTTTGAGTATCTCATCAGCGTTGTGTTTAGGCGATTGCACATAAAACGCAATGCCAGCGCGTGTGTTGAATGGGGCATAACCAGCACCCACTAAATAGCCAAGCTGCTGTTTTGTTCTTAGCTCGTTAAAGTAGTCTTGATTGATAAGGTGATTAAGCACCATCATTTTAACTTTTTCTGTGGTGTCATCGGTTAATGCTTGGTAATAAAGCACCATCGCGTGGTCGTTGCAATTGAGTGTGATACGTTGGTGTTCTACTTCGGTAACATCGTTTAGTGGCCGTGTTAAATCGATAATAGTGGTACTGCCAGCGAGGTGATCAACGATTTGCTTTTGAAATTTAAGTGCATCGCTGCGCTGCCAATTGCCATGTAAAAATGACTCAACATGCAAGGCTTTAAAAAACTCAGTTCTAAAGCAGTTGAATTGGTGGAAACTGGTATCTTTTAGCGCCTGAGCAAGTGCATTGGGCTCAGGGTTCCACGGCATAATTTGCGCCCCTAAAATACTGAATAGCTCACTGACGGGTTTGTTTTGATTACTGTTACGCCAATGCCTAACAAGCTGTTTTTTATACTCGGCAAAGCGCTTTGCGCAAATATCGACATTAAACAGTGCTTCGAGTAATTCGTTGACTAAAGTGAGCTGACTTGAAGATAAACCGGCTGTGTGCAGTGTAAGCCCTCCCTGATGCGAGGTTAAATGATAGCTCAGCCCAGCCAGTTCGGCTGGATAAAACTGCTCTGCCACACTGTCCATAAAAAGGTCTGCAAACAGGCGCGTTAGCGCCATGTGTTTTACGTCTTTAATTGCGTAGTGAGAATCCATCGCTAAATAAAAATGCCCTTTAGCAACGCGGAAAGTCGCGTCTTGCTTAAACCAAAAATCAAACCCTTCTTGTTTCACAAGTAGTTCAGGCGCTTTTTTGGGAGTGTCTAGCGGTAACAGTTCAACCTCTTTGGTTAAATAAGGGTTAGCGCAAGGCAGACACATTTCAGGTAAGGGCGTGTTTATTTCACTTAATGCTTCTAACCAGCATGGCGATATATCTTCGATTTTATAAGGTGTATTGTACCAAGCGGTAGTATGTTCTGGCTCAACATCGGGGTGAATGAGCACCAATCGCATATTATCTGGGGTTAACCATTGCATCGCAATTTCATGGGCGCAACGATTAAAGCCTTCCATTAAATAATCGCCTTGTACGTAATTTTCTTCATCGTAATGCTGCATGTTAATGCTTAAATTACTAACCCAGTCGATGAGGCGTGCTTTTTCTTGGTTATCAAAGGCAATTTGTAACAGGTTCTTTTTATCTTGATAAAGCCTGGGAAGTTTGGCGCAGTTTTGATTAATTAAACAGATATACTCGAATACCATTTCGACAATATCTTCATAGTATTCAATACCTTCATCTGTAAGAGCTACGCTGATATTAAAATCTTTAAAGTTACTGCCATTAATACCGCCACCAGCAGAAAGAGCATTGATCCAACCTTGTTCTTTTAAAATTGAATACAACGAGCCCTTGCCCTCATAGCCAAGCAAGTGAGCAATAAAACTAACCGTTTTATGGCGATAAAAATCGTCAATGTTGGGCATAGCAAAACTGATGATGAGCTTTTGCATATGTTTGTGCGGTTCAATGTGTAAAACTTTGCCCAAATCTTGTTTGCGATAAAGGGGAGGCTCGATGATCTCTTTACTCTTTGCTTGCCCTTTAATATCGCTAAAATACTGCTTAACCCAGTCAGTCATCGTGGCAATATCGGCGTTACTGCAAATAACTAAAGTCATCCATTGTGCTTGGTAATGACGGTTGAAAAATGCGCGCAGTTCTTCGCTAATACAGCCCTCACGGTCTGCTAATGTGTGTTGATTACCCACCGAAAACTTAGCAAAAGGGTGTGCTGGGTTTACCGTTTCTTTATGCGCTTGATAAATACGGCGTCCGTCGTCTTTAATTTTTAATTTAAATTCAGCGTCAATTGCATTGCGCTCTTTGGTGGTTTCTTTTGGACTGAGTAAGGGGGCAATAAAAAAACGACTAAATTGCGCGAGTGCATCTGAAAACTGTTGATTATTGATGTCAAAAAAGTAGCAAGAATGCTCGGTGCCAGTCCAGGCGTTCGTGCTGCCACCTGATTGTGAAACAAAGTTCGAAAAGGCACCAGACTCGGGATATAAATCAGTCCCTAAAAAAAGCATATGCTCTAAAAAATGAGCCAGACCTTGTCTATCAAGGGGATCGTCGAAGTGACCCGCATTAACAGCCATAGAAGCCGCTGATTTTGTTGACTCTAGGTCTTGCACTAAAAGCACTTTTAGACCATTGTCCAGTGTTAGGGGCTGGTATGTTCTGTTATCATTGCGGCTGATATTCAAAAGATTCTCCTGAAAGAATGCGTTAATGTCCTAACAACAGATGATAATCTCAGGAACGCTAAAGGCACAGCAACGAAAATCTACCTGAATATCATAAGCGGATGTTTAATCTATCTTGTGATGATATTCTAATATAGCTAACAATCAAGCAAACTGGCTACTGTTTTATATTCTTTAATTGGTTGATTTTTTATGAAAACAATCTTAATCATGCGCCATGGCGAAGCAACGCCTATGCAAGCAGATGATGCAGCAAGACAATTGACGCCAACGGGTCAACAAGAAGCCAGTAGGATGGGGAAGTGGTTAGCATGTCATTATAAACCAGACGCTTTGTTGGTAAGTCCGTACTTACGTGCCCAGCAAACGGCTGAGAATGCAACACACAATATTCCGTTACTCTACAAAGAAACGTGTCGCGACATTACTCCCGACGGTGTACCACAAGTGGCTACTGATTATTTAGAAACGTTAATCGCGATGCATCCACAGTGTAATACTTGGCTAGTCGTCGCTCATATGCCGATCGTGAGTTATTTAGTTGATCAATTGAGCCCTGGTAATATGCCTATTTTTAATACGGGTGCTGTAGCAGTCATTGAATATGATGAAACGAAACAGCGAAGCCACTACTTAAGTATTCACTCGCCAAATAACGTCGAAATATAGCAGTATGTCTGTTAAATTACTGTCACTGTTAACTATTTAATACATACTATGACAATTGAACGATTACAAACAGGTGCGCGAATGAGCCGCATCGTTAAGCATAACGGCACGGTGTACTTATGTGGGCAGGTGTGCGCTGATGCAGAAAAAGGCATTGCTGAACAAACGCAAACTATGCTCGATAAAGTTGAAACTCTGCTAATTGAAGCCGGTAGCAGCAAAGAGCATATGTTAAGCGCCACCCTCTATCTTAAAAGCATGGAATACTTTGCCGATATGAATGCAGTGTGGGATGCATGGGTACCTGAAGGCCATGCCCCCGCGCGTGCCTGTGTTGAAGCTAAAATGGCGCGTGACGCGCTACTTGTTGAGATTTCAGTTGTTGCAGCCGTTAAGTAACGAGCAACGAATTAACAAGATGATTGCTGATTTTAACCAGCAGTCATCTCGTCAAATTAGTACTTTGCCTGCTTGGCATTTTTGCGATAATGAGGTGGATGCCAATGAATGCGCTGACCTTGTTCTGCAAGGAGTCAAGCGAGCGACCACCTCATCACTGTATTGGTTTGAAGCTAATAACGAGGCGCTCCCTTGGGTTGGTGACTTGGCTATTTTTACGAACTGGCAAGGGCGGCCGCTTGGCATTATTGAAACCACCTCTGTTGTTATCACCCCTTATAATCAAATTACCGAAGCGTATGCCGCGTTAGAAGGCGAGGGCGATAAAAGTCTTCGTTATTGGCAACAAGTGCATTGGCCATACTACCAGCGAGAATTACACGGCACAGCTTATTCACGTCATCCTGAGATGCCCTTAGTGTGCGAGCAATTTCAGTTAGTTTTTAAGGAGTCATCATGAGTTCAAATCCCGTTGTGCTTATTACTGGTGGTGGGCGTGGTATTGGCGCAGCAACAGCTAAACTATTTGCCAAGCATGGCTATGATGTGTGCATTAACTATAAATCAGACCAACAAAGCGCCGAACAAGTTGCCAAAGAAATCGAAAAGCAAGGGGTTAAAGCGCACACCTTTCAGGCAGATGAGCAACAAGTAATGGCTATGTTTGCTGCACTTGATAGCACGGTGTCACGCTTAGATATACTGGTTAACAATGCTGCGATGATGAAGCCACAAATGTCACTTTTAGAAATGGACGCGGCGCGTATTAATGCTATTTTGAGCTGTAATGTGACAGGGGCATTTTTATGTGCGCGAGAAGCTATAAAGCGAATGCACAAAGGCAGTATTGTTAATGTGTCATCGGGGGCTTCACGGACAGGTTCAGCGAATGAGTATTTAGATTATGCTGCCTCAAAAGGCGCACTTGATACCTTTACCATAGGCCTTGCAAAAGAAATCGCCAGTATGGGAATTCGTGTTAATGCTGTAAGGCCCGGCTTAATTTATACCGACATGCACCGTGATGGTGGTGAAGCTAATCGCGTAGACCGCTTAAAAAGTAAATTACCACTCGGGCGAGGCGGTGAGGCTGATGAGGTCGCCAAAGCCATTTATTTTTTGGCCTCAGAGCATGCATCGTTTACCACAGGCAGTTTTGTGGATGTATCTGGTGGGCTGTAAGACTTAAAGTAAAATGCTTAACCAAACAGTAAAACTTATAACGCTCAGTGTGGTTGATATGACGACAGCACTTGCGAGCGTTGCTTGATGTTGTTTTATTTGGTTAGCTATTAAATACGCATTCACTCCTAATGGCGACGCACTGAGCAATACCAGTACAGTCATCAAAGAGTGTTCAAGGTTGAAAACCTGAGTTGCAAAAAAGTACACACTACATGGTAAGACTACGAGCTTAATGATGGTTGCGATAAGGGATGCTTGCCAGTTATCTGCCACCTTATAAAACGCTAAATTTGCGCCTAACACAAACAGTGCGCAGGCAATAGCTGGCTTGGCAAGTAAGCTCAAACCATTCACCAAATCGTGATAAAGCGTTACACCCAATAAGTTAATCGCAAGGCCGCTGCTTATACTTAGAACCACAGGATTCAGTAACATATTTTTCGCGAAGGCTCGCCATGAAAAGGTTTGCTGCGATTTTGCACTCAATAGAAAAGTCAGTGTAAACAGTAAAGCGCTGTGAAAGGTAATGATCATAAACACAATCCCAACCATTTGCTGCCCAAGTGCGGCGATAATAATTGGTAGCCCGACTAGTACGGTATTAGAGTAGCTACTACCCAGCGCAAACACGGCATGGCGAGATGCGGCTGATTGCTTATAAATTACATAGCGATCAAGTAAATACCCGAGTGCGTAGATTGCTAATACCGGAATATAAAAGCTTAAAAATCCAGCAATACTAACGCTACTATGTAAATCTGCTTGCGCCATATTGACAAATAAAAATGCCGGAACGCTAATATAAAAAGTAAATTTACTGAGGCCTGCGATGTGTTCTTTCGATAAAAATCGGCTACGACTACTAATGTAGCCACTTAGCACGATAAAAATCAGTGGAAAGATGATCGAAAAAATATGCACTTGTGGCCTTATTAAAGTGACGTTAACGTCGGAATTCGTCACTTTGCGGAAGGTTAATTAAAATAAGTACTGCGCCTTTACCGCCAAATTCAAGCGGGGCTTGGTGCATAGCAATAACATCGGGATGTTGCACTAAATACTGCGGTACTTTGTGTTTTAAAATACGCTCACCAATCCCATGCACGATACACGCGCAGTAGTAATGTTGTTTTTTACATTCGTGAATCAGTCCTGCAAGCTCATCTTTGGCAAGTTCTTTATTTAACCCATGTAAATCAAGGGTTAGCTCAGGTACGTAGTCACCACGACGCAGTTGTTTTGCCAAGTAGGAATCATGCCCTGGTTTGACATAGCTTACAGTGCCGTGCGTATCAATATCTGGCACATATTCGTCTGAAAAGAAAAATTCTGACTGATGTTGCTTTTTTTGCTGGGAAAATTGCTTCGCTTGTGACACTTTAGGCTTGTTAGTAAATCGGATAGTGTCTTGTTTAAATGCTTTGGCACCACTGATACTCTGACGAAATAAGTCTATATCGTCAGTGCTGATGTGATTGTTGTCGTGGGGATCTTTTTTCATGGCGGCAGTCTAAACAAAAAAACGCTAAAAATCGAGTAAAAAGCAATTGAAAAGACGGTACAATACGCGTCAGAACAGACTTTGAAAGTTAAGGAACATACATGAACCATTTCCAAATAGAAGACGCAATTTTAGACGAGGCAATTGCTGAACTTTCAACGTTGCACGATTGGTTACGTTGGACAACCAGTCAATTCGCGAGCAGTGGTATTTTCTTTGGCCACGGCACAGATAACGCATGGGATGAAGCGGTCAGCTTATTGCTACCAGCACTAAGTTTACCTGTTGATGCACCTAAAGAGCTAATGCATGCGCGTTTAACGAGCACTGAAAAAAATCGTTTAGCAGCATTAATCGCTGAACGTATTAACGATTGCACGCCAGTGCCTTATTTAACAAATATTGCCTGGTTTGCCGGCATGCCATTTTATGTTGATGAGCGTGTATTGATTCCGCGTTCACCTTTTGCTGAGCTAATTAACAACCGGTTTGCTCCTTGGCTTGAAGAGCCTGAGTCGGTAACCCGCATTCTTGATTTATGCACAGGCTCTGCATGTATCGCCATTGCGCTTGCACAAGCTTTTGAAGACGCGCAAGTTGATGCAGTCGATATTTCGTATGAAGCCTTAGAAGTTGCTGATATTAATATTAGTGATTACATGCTTAATGAGCGTGTATTACCTATTCAGTCAGACGTATTTAGCGGTGTGCCAGGACAAAAATATGACCTGATCGTTGCTAACCCGCCTTATGTTGATGCTGAAGACATGGCCGACTTACCGCGCGAATTCCACCATGAGCCAGAGCTTGGTTTAGCATCGGGCCATGATGGACTTGACGTCACTCGTACCATTTTAGCTGAAGCAGCAGAGCATCTAACTGATAACGGTTTGTTATTTGTCGAAGTTGGTAACTCTATGGTACATATGGATGCACTGTACCCAGGCGCGCCGTTTGAATGGATTGAATTCGAACAAGGTGGCTTAGGCGTATTTGTGATAAGCAAACAACAGCTTGTTAATTATTTCGCCGATTAATAGCGAATTTAAAAGCCGAGCCTTAGGGCTCGGTCTCAGTAGCCAGGAATGAGGAAAGTTAATGGCAGGTAATAGCATAGGGCAGTTATTTAAGGTGTCCACCTTTGGTGAGAGCCACGGCGTTGCATTAGGCGGCGTTGTTGATGGCACACCAGCAGGCCTTGAAATTAGTGAGGCCGATTTACAAATTGACTTAGATCGTCGTAAACCAGGGCAAAGTCGTTATACAACACAGCGCCGTGAAAGTGACGAAGTCAAAATTCTTTCAGGTGTATTTGAAGGTAAAACCACAGGCACAAGTATTGGTTTACTGATTGAAAACACCGATCAACGTTCAAAAGACTACGGTAAAATCGCTGACGTATTTCGCCCAGGTCATGGTGATTACACCTACTGGCATAAATACGGTATCCGCGATTATCGTGGCGGTGGTCGCTCATCAGCTCGAGAAACCGCGATTCGTGTGGCGGCAGGAGCGATTGCTAAAAAATATTTAAAGCAATTTCATGGTATTGAAGTACGTGCATGTTTAAGTCAGCTTGGGCCTATTAAAGCCGAAAACTATAACTGGGATGAAGTAGAAAACAATGCGTTTTTCTTCCCCGATACCAGTAAATTAGACGCGCTTGATGAGTACATGCGTGAGCTTAAAAAGCAGGGTGATTCGGTAGGCGCTAAAGTGAAAGTAGTCGCTAAGAATGTGCCTGTTGGCTTAGGTGAGCCAGTATTTGATCGTCTTGATGCTGAGCTTGCGCACTCACTTATGAGCATCAACGCGGTAAAAGGTGTTGAGATTGGTGATGGCTTTGATGTCGTTGAGCAAAAAGGCTCAGAGCACCGTGATGAGCTGACCCCAGATGGTTTTACATCAAATCACGCGGGGGGAGTGCTTGCGGGTATCTCGACAGGACAAGATATTATTGCGTCTATCGCGCTAAAACCAACGTCAAGCATTACGATTCCGGGTAACAGTATAAATACCAGCAACGAAGCCGTTGAAATGATCACCAAAGGTCGTCACGACCCGTGTGTGGGTATTCGTGCAATCCCCATCGCCGAGGCGATGATGGCGATTACCTTAATGGACCATTTATTACGCCAGCGTGGCCAAAACCCCCATGTTAGCCACGAGCATGGGCCAATCAAAGGCTCAATCTAAAAGTATCTATTTAGAAAAAGTAATGAGCGCGATAGCTTTCAAGCCATCGCGCTTTTTTGTGTTTTAATTTAAAATTTTAACAGAGGCAACAAGCTGTTTTTTTGATCAGTCCATTCTGCAAGTTGATAATTCCCGTAGTGCTTTATAGGCGATAAGTCACTAATAGAAACATCATTTAAAAAAGTGTGATTACTGGTTAATACCACCCAGTCAGAGCCCAGAGATTTTAAGCCACGCCCTTGATAACTGTACTTTATTAACGTTTTATCAAAATGCTGGCTGTGTGCTTGTAATACGGGCAATAAATCGATGTGGTTATTGGAAATATGCACGATCAGCACGCCATTTTCATTGAGTCTTTGCCAATAGAGCGACATAGCTTCTCGAGTGAGTAAGTGCGCGGGAATAACATCACTTGAAAAAGCATCAATGATTAACACATCAAATGTTTCTTGATGATTTTTTTGAAGCGCAATTCGACCATCACCTATGGTTACTCTCACATTGGCTTTACTGCTATTTAAATAAGAAAAATAATTCTTTGCCATGTCATGCACTGCAGGATTGAGTTCAAAAAAATGGAGGCGGTCACCTTGACCCACAAACTTTGCGAGTACACCAGCTCCTAAACCAATGACACCTATGTTTAATGCGCCCTGTTGTTTTAAAATCGTGAGAGATTTAGCAACACCCGTATGTTGATGATAATAACTTTGACCAAGGAATTGATTATTATCAAGTGGCTCTGCGCCATGGATGGTTGTGCCATCTATTAAGCGCCTTTCTTTTATTGTATTGGTATTAATATCTTTTACTGTGAGGTAACCGTAAAAATTGCGGCTCGTAGCAACATTATACTGATTAAAGTTTACGGCTAAGAAACAATAGCATGAGAGCCATACAACAGCGGTTGCAACGAGGGTGTACTTAATGTGTTTATTACCTGTTTGGGTTTTAAATTGGCAATAGCAAATAAAGCTAAAAATAACAGCTAACCCCAGTAGATACTCATCAAGTTGCACGAAAAGTAAAGGAGCAATCATGGTACTGCTAAGTGAACCTAGCACACCTCCTAGGGCAATATAAAAGTAAAAAGTGGTTAATTGAGCGTTATCAGGGGCTGTACTTCTTAGTTCACCATGACACACCATGCAGGCGGTTAATAAGATAGCGCAATACATAATGAGTTGAGCTAGTGCGCTAAATTGGCTGCCAAAATAAAACATTAACAGTCCAGCAAACACTGCAAATACAAACGTATACGCCCACACATAACGCTGATAATTTACTTTATTGGCAAACGTATAACTAAAAGTGAGTAGGTAAATCACCAGTGGCAAGGACCAAAGTAATGGCATTGGTGGAATATTAGTACTGATCATATGTGTTGTTGACACTAACATCGCGGTACTTAAGGCACTCAAAATAATCCAGATTGATTTTCCTTGTGATAGCTTTGCACTATTCGCTAACTGAGGTTTTCGGGCTACTTTAAGGTCTTTTTTTAGCAAAAACGCCATTATTAATAGTAATAAGGCACAGTAGCAGAGTAGCCCAAAAAGCCAATATGACTTTTGCTGCTCTAGCGAAAACAGTAATTCAAATATAAATGGGTAACTCATTAACGCCATTAAAGAGCCTAGGTTTGAAATAGAATACCAATGGTACGGAACATGTCTTGCAAAGACTTGGATATACCAACGCTGTAAAAGCACACTGGTTGCGCTAAGTAGCATAAAAATAGGGCCTATTTCTCGCAATAAATGCACAAATACAGCGAGAGTTGGAGGCCAATCAGTGAAGTGAAAAATTTCGTTTTGTAAGTAAATAACCAGTGTTGCAATGATAACCAATAACAGGTGAGTAACTACTTGTAATGTAATCGTGTACCGACTGATATAGTGTGCATAAAAATAACCAAGCAATAGCATTGTTTGATAAAACACTAAGCTGGCTGACCAGACAGAGGCACCTCCACCAAAGTGAGGTAAAAGTTGCTTTGAGAGCAGAGGCTGAATTTGAAAAAGTAAAAAAGCACTGATGAAAATAGTGGCGATTGATAAAAGTTTATACATTGTTTTTGTTACCTATTGAAAGATGAAAAAACAATCTACGAGTTTGAGTAAAGCCACAATGGAGTAATGCTTGAGTTTCTCTTAAGAAAACCTTAACCTTTGATTCGTCAATATTTATTGGAGCAGTAAGTGGCGAGTTATCGAATCGGTAAATTTGTGATTGATGAAAGCAGATGTTTAATTTCATCGCAAGAATATGAGCAAGTTGTCGAGCCCAAAGTCATGGATGTATTACATACCCTTTATATTCATCAGGGGAAGGTCGTAAGCCAAGAAATGATCTTCGCTGCGGTTTGGCCTAATTCAATATTTAATCCAAGCTCAGTACAGCGTTGTATTGCGTTATTACGAAAAGCCTTAAAAGAAGATGCCAAGAACCCTCAATTTATAATTACTCATCCAAAACGGGGTTATAGCTTGGAGCAGGTTGAATTGAGCCAATCAACTAAAGCAACTAAAGCAAAAACGCAATGGTTGCCGTTGCTACTCGTGGTACTCGTTTTTACAGGCGTTGTAGTTTGGCAAATGATTGCTGATAAGCAAGCGCATCCAAGTTTTAGTCAATTAATGCCACTGACGTCAAGCGAACTGAATGAATCTAATTTATCTTTATCGCATAATGGTAACCACTTAGCCTTTGTTCGAGGTGATAAAGGCAACCAACATATCTGGTTAAAGGAATTAGCCACAGGTCGAGAAGCTAGGCTCACGAAGTTTGCTGCAAGTTATTTTGCCTTAGGGTGGTCTTCACAAGACAATGCGTTGGCGTTTGTCGAAGCGAGTGAGCATAATCAGTCACTCCAAACTTTATCGCTTGATTTATCGTCATTTGTGGCACGTGAGAAAACGACTGTCAATCGCTTTACCGAGACGACACTGACGAGCCATCATATTTATTGGGGAGCTGGAGAAGTACTCTATTTTATCGAGAAAAATAAACAAAGTAATGACACCCAACTGGTTTCACTGGATATAAACAGTAAACAAAAAAAGCGATTACTAGCGGCTTCTGAGCAAGATTGGTTACTTGTTCATGCGTTATCAAATGATGGTAGTAAAGTCGCGTTAGGTTTTGAAGCAGGACAAAATAAATACCGTATCGATGTGCTTGAGCTTGCTAGTAATACAGTGAAAACCATTGCAGTAATAGAAAACGGTATTCAAGGTTTGAGTTGGCATCCAAACAATCAAGCGTTATTAATAAGCCAACGTAACCAACTTATAAGTTTAGATCTTGAAGGTGAGCTGCAGCTTATTCCGTTTAATAATTATCAAATAATTCGCGATGCCCAGTACACTTCATCTGCTGAGTCAATTTTAATGGAATTAGTGAATGTGGATGTTGATATTGTCAGTCAAACACGAACAGATCCAAATACACTTACAAAGCGGGTGGATACTTCCTCGGTTGACTTTCTGCCAGTGTTTTCACCGGATTCAACAAAATTTGTATTTGAGTCACATCGCTTTGGACTAAAACAATTATTTTTGTATGAAAATGAAAAACAGAAATTAGTCTTCGCAAATCCAGATAACGAAGAGCTGTTTGGTACTGTATGGCATAAAAATGGTCAGCAAGTATTCACTGCAAGCAAAGATACCTTATATAAAATTGATATTGTCAGTGGGACCTATGAAGCTATTCCACATCCTCATCACTCATTTTATTTACGCGAAATGTATCATAATGAAGAATCCATTTTAGTCTCTTACCGCGCAAAAGATGGGGTTACATTTCACCCAGCTAAATTTGATTTAAATGATCTATCGCTGACGCCATTTTCTGGTTCTGGTAAACGCTTGAGTTGCTACGGTATGGACTTAGATGATAAAGACCAGATTTATTTTTCAAATAGTAATGAAGTTTTTCGCGTAAATTCTGACGGTGATATTGAGTTAATATGGCAGTCTCAACAAGATGAAATTATTGGAATTGCAGTTGAAAAGCAGCAATTAGCTATCACCTTAGAACAGCCGCATAGTATCAAATATCAAACGATTGATTTAGTTTCATCTGATAGCGAAAGTTGGCAATTAACAGCCCCAAAACAGCATATGCTGATTAATGCGTCACACGATTTGAATGAGTTTTTATACTTAACCGACCCTAAACGTACGCGCAAATTAGTCAAACTACTTTAATATGTTCTATCAGAGACTTAAGTTGCTCAAGGCTGACGGGGTTATGAGCATGATTACCATGCAAAAGCACTATATCAATCACTGGTAAGAGGGGGAGTGTTTCATCGGTAATTTCTTCTACGCTCTTTTGCATACTAATGCGTGCCATGCTCCCTATTGCGAGATTTTGCTCAATTAAACCATGTAAAGCCCCCACAGAGCCGCAGCAGGCGATAATATTAAAGTGTCGCTCTGCTTTCAGTAGACCTTCGATGCTGGCTTGGTGAAATTTACAGTCGCGTTGAAATAAGGCCAGTGGCAAGGGGGTTGCAGGGTTTAATTTAAAAGACGGACTTTTCACCCACACTCCTTGGCTTGATTGTATTAGGTAACCTTCCTCTGAGTTTGGTGAACGGGTCGCAATCACTAAATCAAGTTGACCTTGGTCAAGCTTAGCCCTTAATTCACTGCTAGGTGCGCAGCTAATTTGTATATCCAGCGCAGTATTTAACATGCGCAGTGAATTCACGAGTCGCGGTAAAATTGAATGGGCGTAATCATCAGGGCAGCCAATACGAATTCGACGGTTTCCAGTGCCTGCTTGAAGTTGCTTAAAGGCCTCATCGTGAAGATTGATTAACTGCTTTGCATAACTTGCTAATTGATGACCTTGTTGGGTAAGCACTAACTGTCGTCCTTGCTTCTCAAATAAAGAACTCCCTGTGTCTTGTTCTAGTTTTTTCATCTGCATACTTACCGCAGATTGGGTTCGGCAAATCTGTGCGGCTGCGCGGGTAAAACTGCCCGTGTCTACAAAAGCACAAAAAGTTCGTAAGGCATCAATATCCATGATGTATCAGTTTCTCTTATGGGTTGTATAAAAACAATTGGCGAGTAATTCGCCTTTTGCTGCTCTATAGTGGTATTAATCTAATCGTTAAGGGATGAAAAATGCAATTATTTATTGGTAATAAAAATTATTCGAGTTGGTCATTAAGAACGTGGTATTTATTAAGTAAATTCAATATATCATTTACCGAGCAGCAACTTGTTTTAGATACCCCAGACTTTTATGACAGATTAAAAACGAAATTTCCTGTACAAAAAGTCCCTGCATTAATCGACGGTGATTTAGCAGTGTGGGATTCACTCGCGATTTGTGAATACATCAACGATGCTTATCTAAATGGCAGAGCATGGCCTGAAAACTTAAATAAAAGAGCTCACGCAAGAAGTGTGGCTGCAGAAATGCATAGTGGCTTTCTCGCACTCAGAAATGAAATGCCCATGAATATTCGAGCTAAAAGACATGTTGAGCTGTCAGAACACGCAAAGAAAGACATTGCGCGCATTGATGAGATATTTTCGATGCGACCACAATCGTCGTCCAATACATGGCTGTATGGTGAGTTTTCAATTGTTGATGCGATGTTTGCGCCCGTGGTACTGCGCTTTAAAACTTACCAAGTAACATTATCAAGCCCTGCACAAGCTTATTGTGACCAGGTACTATCGTGTCCTGTTTTGAATAATTGGATTGCACATGCACTGCAAGAAACAGATATTGTTACAAGTGATGAGGCAGGAGAGGATATTATTTAATCACCGCGCACAAAGCGATAATTTTATGCTTTGTGCCATTTTCGCAACTTTGTGTTGGTGCATGTGTGTAATTTATATACAAAAGAACGAGTTTAATTGTAAGCTCTTCACTCTATAATGGAACGGTTGCTCTTTATTTAAACACCTCATTACTCGCCTTTTTCCGTTCCTGCGTAGGTATATAATTATGAGCACATTCGGTGCAAAGTTATTAAATCAAGATATGTCAATTGCACGCTACTTTTGTCGGTTCAACTCTATGCAAGTTGAGCAAGCATTTACTCAAAGTAAGCTTGAGCAAGATAAAAAAACTGCACAGTTTCTTGCCTGTATCACCGCCATTATGATTATGCTGGTGACCTATTCCGATAAAATGATAATTCAACCCAGCTTTTGGCCCGGTATTGCATTATTTAGCCGGACTATTTCTGTTGCAGTTTGTGTGATCACTGCACTTGGGGTGTGCTATATCCGGACGCCACAGCAATTATCGCAGGCGGTGGCTGCGTTTATGACATTCTTATTTTTTAGTATGCAATTTATGGTGTTCACCTTTGAGCGCCATTATGTCCTGCATATGTTTTTTGATGTGATTATTTTGATCACTATGTATTTCTCTACTTTATTGTCATTAAAGAATGCCACCTTAATCGGTGTGTCTTACAGTGCATTTGCAATTACCGTTATTTATTTTAATAAAGATGTAAGTAGCCATACTTTTTATATGGTTGGGTTGGCACATGTATCCGCTAATTTTGCAGGGGTCGTTATGTCGGCTCATGAGCATTTAATGCGTCGGCAGCTTTTTGTTCGTAACACTCAGCTAAGTCAACTTGCAGATGAAATGAAAAGACAGGCATTTAAAGATGCGCTCACACAGCTGCCTAACCGGCGTGCGTTTGATAATAATTATGAGGGATATCAAAAATTAATTAAGCAGCAAAATAAAACGAAACATGTGTGTGTCGTTTTAGCTGATATTGATTACTTTAAACGCGTAAACGATACCCATGGACATGAAATGGGGGATACCGTGCTTAAGCACTTTTCGACTTTTTTAACGAACTCTCTGCGCAGTGCTGATGATGTCTATCGATTTGGTGGTGAAGAGTTTGTCATTGTACTGCCGCTTTGTTCATTAAAAGATGCCACTGCGCTTATAAACGGCATGATAGCAAGGTTAAATGCCGAGGAGTTTAAATTAGGTAGTTGCTCTTTATCGATACAAGCAAGTTTTGGTCTGACCATCATGCGTGAGGAGCAGCAAAAATCAGTGATATCACGAGCTGATTTGGCTTTGTATCAAGCTAAGGAAGGCGGAAGAAATCAATTGGTTATTAAAATTTAATCGATACCAAGGTGCGTTTAATTTAGTCAATAAATTGTAATTATCCAAAGATACTTGTATATATTATCTGTACTTCTTTTTTCTTATATTCATTCAATAAAGAGAGCATGCAAGGAGATGCATAATGCTATCACGCCATAAAAAAGGCTATAAAATATCAATTAGAGCGAGTGTTCTCTTAGTCTTTGCGCTTGCCAGTCTTTTAACGGGAATTGTGGCGATTAGCTTGCATTATTACTTCAGCGAAAAGTTAGTATTGCACACCAAAGCTCAGCAATTTAAGCAAACAAGCCAGCAGATTGCTGATCATATCACACGTATAAATCAGCGTGCAGATAACACCCTCAGCGTGATGGTTCATGACACACGCCTATTTTCACAAAGCCAAGGTAACTATGAGATTTTTCGAAATGTACTCATAGAGGTGCTTAGTCGCCACACAGATTTTTATTCACTTATTTTAGGGCGTGCGAATGGTGATTTTCTCCAAGTTATTAATCTAAAAGGGTATGCAAATTTACCCGCCAGCTTGAATATAAAAGATGAGTATAAATGGCTGGTCATTAAAGTATCGGGGGAAGGTGAAGAGCGTCGTAAGTCGATGTTATTTTTAGACTCACAACTGACAGTCCGTAAAGCAGAAGAACAACAAACCGATTTTGATCCACGAACGCGAATATGGTTTCAAGACGCAGAAAGTGGGGTTGTTACCAAATCTGAACCGTACATGTTTAATGTTTACCACGTACCGGGTTATACCTATTCGATTAAGTCAGATGATACCGGCGATGTGCTTGCGGTGGATATAGCAAGTTCGAGTTTAAGTGCGTATTTAACTGAGCAACAGACTAAAATGCAGTTTTTGGTTTCCGCCGAAATGTATGTCTATCAGGGCAGTGGTGACATTATTGCCAGCAGTAGAACGCAAAGCCATCAGCATACCTTTGATGATTTATCAGCGCTTATTAAGCTTGATGACAAAAAAACAGGCCTTGCAAATAAGCGTCATCAGTTTGGCAAAATGCTGGATGTACATGAAAATGGGATAGAAAAATACATGTTTGTCGTGCCCTTACCATTAAGCGGTGACATGCAAGCTGACAATGACGATTTCTTCACTGTATTGGTAGCAAAAGAAGATGTACTTGCGGTCATTCGCGAGAAAATTCGGATTTCTATTTTAATAACGAGTTTATGTTTATTACTGCTACTGCCAATATCGTGGTTTTTTGCATCATCAATTGTGAATCCAATTTTAAAGCTTGTTGGTGAGAACAAAAAAATTCAGCAGCGCGAGTATAAAAATGTGTCTACTCTGTCAAGTAGCATTCTCGAAATTCATTATTTAGCCAATTCAATGGTTGATATGAGCCGCTCTATAGAGAAACACGAAAACTCACAAAAAGCACTCATGGAATCGTTTGTTGAACTTATAGCCCAAGCGATTGATGATAAATCACCTTATACAGCAGGGCATTGCGAACGTGTCCCTGAGCTTGGCATTTGGCTTGCAAATGCTGCATCTGATTCAACAGATCCCGCCTTTGCAGAGTTTGCATTTGAAAACGAAGATGAAAAACGTGAGTTTAGACTGGCAGCGTGGTTACATGACTGTGGTAAAATTACCACGCCAGAACACATTGTAGACAAAGGCACCAAACTAGAAACCATTTATAATCGTATTCATGAAATCCGTACACGTTTTGAAGTGTTGCTGCGCGACGCTAAAATAAACTACTACGAAAAGCTGCTTGAAAACCCAACACACGAGGAGACACTGCAACAGCAGTTAGACGCTGAAACAGACAAATTACATGCTGACTTTGCTTTCATTGCTACTTGCAATGTGGGAAGTGAATTTATGGATGATGAGCAGCTTGCACGCTTAAAAGACGTTGCGTGTATTAAGTGGCATCGGCATTTCGATGCAACGCTTGGTTTATCGCCTCTAGAAGAAATGCGCTTTGCAGATTTAAAGGGGCAATCTTTACCTGTTGAAGAAACGCTGTTAAGTGATAAACCCAGTGACCTAATTACGCACCACAAGGCTGTGGAATACGATGCTAATTTAGGTATAAAAATGTCGGTTCCTGAATACAAGTATAATTTAGGTGAGTTATATAACTTACAAATTAGAAGTGGAACACTTACCGCAGAAGACCGATTTAAAATTAATGAACACGTTATCAGCACGATTCGTATGCTTAATAATGTGCCATTCCCTGAAGAGCTAGCCCGTGTGCCGCGCTATGCATCGACCCACCACGAAACCTTAAAAGGCACGGGGTATCCGCGTAAATTATCAGCGGATGACTTATCGATACCTGAACGAGTGTTAGTACTTGCTGATATTTTTGAAGCACTCACTGCAGCAGATAGGCCATATAAAAAGGCCAAACCATTGAGTGTTGCTATTGATATTTTAGCTAAAATGGTCGATGACGATCATATTGATCGTGACGTATTTAAACTGTTTTTAAGTTCAGGCATTTACCTTGAATACGCAAAACGCTATTTGAGCCCTGAACAAATAGATAACGTCGATATCGCAAAATACCTCTAACCGAGAGGGGTTGTTTTTACTTTAGGCTGAAAAGTCCGTACAATTCGCCTCGTTTTTGGTGCGTTGTTGTAACGCTTTTAACGAGATGAATGTAAGCCAGTATGCATCAGATTGCCGATTTAATCGCTATTTTTGACAGCACTTTTTATCAAAGCCATAACACGCGCTTAATTAAAGGTGCTGACGAGCCTATTTACCTGCCTGCAGATGAGCAAACGACTTATCATCAAATTGTCTTTGCGCATGGTTTTTACGCCAGTGCACTCCACGAAATTGCCCATTGGCTGGTGGCAGGTGAAAAACGCCGCTTACTGGAAGATTATGGCTATTGGTATTGTCCTGATGGTCGTGATAAACATCAGCAAGCTGAGTTTGAAGCGGTAGAAGTTAAACCCCAAGCAATAGAATGGGCGCTTAGCGCTGCGGCAGGCTTTGACTTTAATGTTTCGGTCGATAATTTAAATGGCGAACAAACGTGTCGTTTTGCTTTTCAGCAGCGTGTTCACCAGCACCTATTAAGTTTACTAGCGTCTGGTTTTAATCAACGAACTTACGCACTACTAAAAGCACTCAGTGATTTTTATAAGACCCCGTGGCCACTGACAAGTGCACAATTTGTATGGCAACATCCAGGAGAGTTATCTGATGCAGTTTAAGTTAGGTTTAATTGTAAACCCTGTTGCAGGGCTTGGTGGCAGTGTAGCTCTTAAAGGCAGTGATGGTGCTGATACAGCAGCGAAAGCCATGGCACTCGGCGCAGAACCCAAAGCAAATTTACGCACCCGTGCAGCACTTGAAGTATTACTTGCGTATCAAGACTCGCTCATTATATACACCGTTAATGGTGAAATGGGGGAGCGAACAGCCACCCAATTAGGCTTTAATACCCAGGTTATTTATCACAGTGGCGACGTTACGACGCCGGATGACACCGAGCAAGCTGCAAAGCGTCTCGTAGAACAAGGCGTAGACCTTATTTTATTTGCAGGCGGTGACGGAACAGCCCGAAATATTTGTCATGCTGTTGGCGACACTACACCTGTGTTGGGCATTCCCGCAGGCTGTAAAATTCATTCAGGTGTGTATGCTATTACCCCAAAAGCTGCGGGCCGAGTGGTTGAAATGCTTGTAAAAGGTGAGTTGGTGAGCTTAGGCGATGCAGACGTGATGGATATCGACGAAGCCGCATTTCGCGAAGGCACCGTAAAAGCAAAACGGTATGGTGAAATGCAAGTGCCGAGCGAAGTACGTTACGTGCAAGCGGTTAAAAATGGTGGTAAAGAAACCGACGAGTTAGTGCTTGCTGATATTGCAGCTTATGTGGTGTCTGACATGGATGAAGAGACTTTATACGTCATGGGCAGTGGCTCAACAGTTGCTGCCATTATGGAAGAAATGGGCCTAGAGAATACCTTACTCGGTGTTGATTTAGTGGCAGACCAAGCGCTGATTGCTCAGGATTTAACTGCACAGCAATTACTGGATCTAACACACGGTAAACCGACTAAATTAGTGATCACCCTGATCGGTGGTCAGGGCCATATTTTTGGTCGTGGAAATCAACAGCTCAGTCCAGCACTTATTCGTGCTATCGGTCGCGATAATATTATTGTGGTCGCAACCAAAACAAAATTACAGGCCTTGAATGGCCGCCCATTGATTGCCGATACTGGCGACAGTGAGTTAGACGATGAATTAAGTGGTTATATTCGAGTAACCACAGGTTTTAATGACCATATAATGTATGCAGTAGGTCATCAAGATGGGCTGCACCCAGAGGAGAGATAACCATGAGTTTAGTAAATTATATTGATGCAGCGCAGCAATATTTTGATGATTTAGTTGATAAAGCAACCGATGATGAGTTATTTGCTGGTGGCTATTTACGAGGCCATTTTGATTTGGCGGTAGGGTATGCGCAAGTTGAAGAATTAAACTTATCAACCGACGAGCTTAATAACCAAGTCGAGTCGAGCCTGGTTAAAGCATACCGTAATGGGGAGCTTAACGAAGATGATAAAGCATTAGTGGTTCGTTTATGGGATGAAGTAAAAGCATTAGCCTAATCGGTGTTGATGTTATTTAAATAAGCGGCTTTGGCCGCTTTTTTTATATAGTTTAAGTACCCAAATCAGATAGCTTAGTTAACTTAAAATTTACCTCTTAACGCGGATGCGATAAGGTAAGCAAGAAATTTTTCTAGGGAATTCGAAAATGAATAATAACAATGATGTGCAGGCACCAAGCGGAGCAATCGCACGTTTTTTAAATACCATTGAAAGGGTAGGCAATAAGCTTCCTGATCCGGCCATTATCTTTTTAGTGGCCATGTTACTTATTTGGCTGCTGTCGTGGCTTTTTTCGGGCATGACATTTGACGCCATAGACCCACGAACAGGCGAGGCCATTGTTGTCCATAATTTGTTGGCGGGTGATTCCTTAGCCACCTTTTTATCGTCGATGGTAAAAACCTTTACAGGCTTTGCTCCTTTAGGTGTTGTGCTTGTTGCAATGTTAGGTGTTGGGGTTGCTGAGCATTCAGGCTTTATCAATACGGGCTTAAAGCTAATGCTAAAAGTCACTCCTAAGCAGCTATTGACCCCGTCTATTATTTTAGTGGCGATTGTTAGCCACACCGCAACTGATGCTGGCTACGTGTTAGTTATCCCGCTTGCGGGGGTTATTTTTTATGCGATGGGTCGTCATCCTCTTGCGGGTATTGCTGCGGCTTTTGCGGGCGTGAGTGGGGGCTTTAGTGCCAATTTCATTCCATCAGGTATCGATCCATTACTGCAAAGCTTTACCCAAAGTGCAGCCCAAATTATTAATCCTGATATGGCGATTAACCCGTTAAATAACTGGTTTTTCACCTCGGCATCAAGCTTATTCATTATTTTATTAGGCTGGTACATTACCGATAAAATTATTGAACCACGCTTACAAAATACCCCACTTGATGGTGACACC
Source organism: Pseudoalteromonas sp. MB41 (assembly GCF_020966275.1). Classification (NCBI taxonomy): domain Bacteria; kingdom Pseudomonadati; phylum Pseudomonadota; class Gammaproteobacteria; order Alteromonadales; family Pseudoalteromonadaceae; genus Pseudoalteromonas; species Pseudoalteromonas sp. MB41. Next base: position 31,628 of record NZ_JAJJZF010000012.1, read on the forward strand.
GAAGACTTACCCGCTTTTGATGAAGCGCGTAGCGATGAAAAGCGTGCGTTTTATATTGCAAGCACAGTGATGGTAGCAGGCCTTACTTTACTTTGGTTTGTATCCGCTCCCGCAGACTCAGCTATGCGCAGCCCCGATGGCTCGCTGACTAACTTCCGTTCACCTTTGATGCAGTCTATCGTGCCACTAATTTTCCTACTGTTTTGGATACCTGGTGCAGTTTATGGCTTTGTGGTTGGCACGTTCAAAAGCTCTAAAGACATGATTGATGCCATGAGTAAAGCAATGGGCGGCATGGCGTATTATATTGTTATGGCGTTTTTCTGTGCGTTATTTATCGCGGCCTTTAGTAAATCTAACTTAGGGGCATTACTGGCTATTGAAGGCGCACAGCTGTTAAAAGCCATGCAATTACCCAGTTCTGTAACCGTGATTGGTATTATTTTCTTAACTGCGTTCGTAAACTTGTTTGTGGGTTCAAGCTCGGCAAAATGGGCATTACTTGGGCCTATTTTTGTGCCTATGTTAATGCAATTAGGCATATCGCCAGACTTAACCCAAGCAGCGTACCGTGTGGGTGATTCAAGCTCAAACATTATCACCCCGTTAATGCCTTACTTCCCATTGGTTGTCGTGTACTGCCAGAAGTATGTTAAAGGCACCGGTATCGGCACCTTAATTGCCATGATGCTGCCGTACTCTATCGCGTTCCTAATCGGCTGGAGTATCTTCTTACTAGCATATTGGGGCTTAGGCATCCCACTCGGCCTACAGTCAAGCTACGTGTACCCAGCGGGTTCATAACCATAAAAATAATAAAGCCTCAGCCATGCTGAGGCTTTTTCAATTTCTATTTATTTAGATTTCATATGGGAAATATAATTGAAACTTAAAATAGATATTAAATCATTACCTCAAGTTGAGTTTCGACCATATATGATTGAATGTGCATATGATTATTATATGGTAGCTAAAACTGCGTCGCATCAGAGAATGGGGCTTCAAAGTGTTTTATCGGTTTTATCTATCGAAATACTATTTAAAAGTTTTAATGCTCTTGCTGTAGGTAATATAAGTAAGCCAAATGAAACATATATCTTCGATAGAAAAAGTTTACCAAAGAAGTCTGATCCACATGATTTAATTATTCTATATCACTCATTACCTCTTGATATCGCAAAATTTTTAGTTAATAAAAATGAGCTTGAAATTCTAGAAAAATATAGAGAATCTTTTAAATCAAGCCGCTACATTTATGAGCCTAATGCTAGTAAATTACATAGGGACGACATAATCAAGCTAGCAGCAAAATTAATATGTTATGTAGTTTTCTTATATAAGGAGCAAGGGTGCAAAGATAGTTTTATTCAATATTTTAATGTTGATGAATTTTTCTTTAATGATGTCCAAAAGTTTCTAGGTGTTTATTAACTTAAGACTGAAAGTTTAGGCTGACAGCTTTACTTCAGACACAAAAAAACCTTGTCACTCTCATGACAAGGTTTTTTTAGTCGTTAGCTTTAAACGCTTAGTTTGCTGTGAAGCTTACTGGACGACGCTCTTTACGAGGGCCACTACGTTTTTCACCACGGTCTTTGTCTTTGAAGCTACGCTTTTTATCACTGCGCTCACCTGCTGGGCGTTCGCTGCGCTCTGGGCGCTCAGAAGCGGCTTCAGCTTTGGTGAGTGTCATTCCCATTGGGCGTTTACAAATAAACACTTTTTGGAAGTGATCAAGCACATCTTTAGGCATGTTTTGCGGTAATTGTACCGTACTGTGACTGTCGTGCAGACGAATGTCACCAATAAACTTGCTTGAGATATCTGCTTCGTTAGCAATCGCACCAACGATATTTTTAACTTGTACACCGTGCTCACGACCTACTTCGATACGGTATGTATCCATAGGACCCATGCTGCGGCTGTTACGTTCACGCGGCTCACGCGGTTTACGTTCGCGAGCAGGGCGATCACCACGGTCAGCACGTTCGTTACGACGGCGATCACCACCGCGTTCTGTACGTTCGCCACGCGGTTGAACTTTAACTTCTTCAACCTTGATTGGTGATTGTTGCTGCGCTAAACACAGTAAGGCACCTGCTAAGTCTTCGAAGCTTAGTTCAAGCTTTTCAGCCATGTTGGCCGCTACTTGGTTAAAGAACGTGATGTCTTTATTTTCAAGTGCAATAGTCAACTTGTCTTGCAATGCTTTGATGCGTTTTTCTTCAACAACTTTCGCTGTTGGTAAATCTACTTGTGCAATTTCAGACTTCGTATGACGAATGATATTTTTAAGTAAATAACGCTCGTTGTGTTTTACGAAAAGAATCGCTTTACCTGAACGACCCGCACGACCTGTACGGCCAATACGGTGAACGTAGGCTTCAGAGTCTTGTGGAATATCGTAGTTAATTACCAAGCTTAAACGGTCGACATCTAGACCACGCGCTGCAACGTCGGTTGCAATTACGATATCAAGTAAACCACTTTTCAAACGCTCTACAGTGCGTTCACGTGCTTGTTGGTTCATGTCACCATTAAGTGGTGCGGCAGAGAAACCTTCGCGCTCAAGTAATTCAGCTAATTGTACTGTGTCATTACGTGTACGTACGAAAACAATCGCACCATCGTATTCTTCAGCTTCTAAGAAGCGCACGATCGCTTTGTTTTTGTGTACGTGTGCATTCCAAAATACTTGCTCAACAGTCGATACTGTTGAGTTACGCGCTGAAATATGAACTTGCTCAGGCTCGTTCATGTATTTGCTGCTGATATTTTGGATTTGCTTAGGCATGGTTGCAGAGAAAAGACATGTTTGCTTTTCACGCGGTGTTTTTTCCATGATGCTTTCTACATCATCAATGAAACCCATGCGTAACATTTCGTCCGCTTCATCAAGAACAAGGGCTTGTAAGCTCTCGAATTTGATTGTGCCACGGTTAATGTGGTCGATTAAGCGGCCTGGCGTTGCAACAATGATTTGCGCGCCACGACGAAGTGCACTTAATTGGATGCTGTAGCTTTGGCCACCATAAAGGGCTAAAACTTCTACACCACGAGTATGCTTAGCATATTGTTCGAATGCCTCAGCTACTTGGATCGCAAGTTCACGCGTAGGCGTTAGAACAAGGATCTGTGGCTGTTTCACAGACGGGTCAATATTATTTAGTAATGGCAGTGCAAATGCTGCTGTTTTACCTGTACCCGTTTGCGCTAGTCCCAGTACGTCCTTTCTTTCTAGCAATAACGGTATACATTGAGCTTGGATTTCAGATGGAGTCTTGTAACCTAGCTCTTCAACTGCTTTTAAAATTGCAGGAGAAAGATTTAAAGATTCAAACGTGACTGGTTCTGACATTAATACGCCTCAACGAATTTAAAGAGGCGCGCATTGTATAGGAAATACAATGCAATTGCTTGTATAAATTACAACTAATTTGTATGTGGTTGATGTTGGTCATAATTTAATCAGTTGTAATTTACCAAAATCAACCATGTTTACAATTTATTGATATAACCCTAAATTTTCTTTAGCGTATGCTTCGAATTCTGTGAAGCCACCAATGTGAGTTTGGTCAATAAAAATTTGTGGAACGGTTGGGCAAGGTTTGCCAGCAGACTTTTCTAAATCTGCTTTGCTGATACCTTCTTTAATGATATCGATATAGCGAAATTTAAAATCCTCACGCTCGTTCGCTAGTTTTTCTGCTACGTCTTTTGCGCGTACACAGTATGGACAGCCCTCACGGCCAAAAATTACAGTCAACATATCGCTCTCCTCGATGTAAGTGTGTTGGTCTAGTTATCATATTAACGAATTAGATTCATAAAAACAGTGCATAAAATCGATTACTCTATTCTGTTTTTTCTCTGAGTGCCTCTTAAGTCACTTACGTGTTCGTATGCGCAGCCCAAATTCTGTGGAATACCCCATAGAATGAGCTGTAATCGCGAGTTGCTCATTAATAACATAATACGTTGGGTAGGCACTGACTTTGTAATCTTGTCCTGTATACCGTGTCCCTAATAAAACGGGCATCGTTAAGTCTAGTGAATCTGTAAACTGCGTTATCTCGTCAATATTTTCATAATCAAGGGCAATGGCAATCGCATTCAGTTCGCCTTGTTGATAGGCTTTTTCGAGATTAGGCATACTGTAGCGACAAATACTGCACCAAGGGGCAAAAAAATACAGCACTGTGTTTGTGCCTTTTAAATCGGCAATGGTGACGCGTTGCTGTGGATTGTCGAGTGTCGCTAAATTGAAATAGGGGGCGGGAGTGTGGTCTGTTGGTAATAAATTTCGTTGCTGAAATAGCGTAACGGCATACAAGATGATAGCCATCAACAGCAAGTTTTTAGTCAAAGCGACTATTTTTTTTAAAACTGAGGGTATTTTTTTCATTTTTATTTTGTACGTGCTTAGCCCTTTAAAATCAACTTATTCAGACCAGAATAAGCCTCAATAAATTTCAAAAAGAGAAAAAAATTGCAATTTTTTTTGTAAAAAATCTTGAAAAGATTTTGCTTGCCCATAAATCGTTTAGTGAGGACGCCTGATGGGTCCCAAACAAACCAAAGTAATTGAAATTTATATAATTAATTTAACTTTGTTAGCACTTGTTCAAAAGAAGAGTACTAACAAAATATCGCTTAAATATGAGGATATTATTATGCGTACAGTAGACTTATCACCACTTTATCGTTCATTCATTGGCTTCGATCATTTAGCATCATTAATGGATGCGGCAGCACGCACAGACAAGCAGCCAAGTTTTCCTCCATACAACATCGAAGCATTAGATAAAGACAAATACCGTATCACTATGGCCGTTGCCGGTTTTAGTGAAAGTGAACTGACCATTGAGTCAGAAAACAATACATTAAAAGTCAGCGGCACAAAAGCTGACAAAGAAGACAATGCAGAGCGTAAGTTTATCCATCAAGGAATTGCTGAGCGCAACTTTGAACGTAAGTTCCAACTAGGTGACCACGTTAAAGTACTCGGTGCAGACCTTGAAAATGGACTTTTAAGCATTGATTTACAGCGTGAAATTCCTGAAGCACTCAAACCACGTAAAATTGAAATTGGCAGTGGTAAATTGCTTGAGAATAAGTAATTAAGCTGTAATCAGCATTGTTTCCCCTTGTTATTTGTTAGAAGTAGGCCGCCTCATTTGAGGCGGCCTTTTTTATAATTTATCTAAATTATCGACGCACCACTTTGCGCGTTTGAGAGTGGCTTGTTGCTTCGATTCGTCTTGTTTATACCAGGTGTTATAAATCATGCCTATACGCGGATTTTTGCTAAGCAATTGTTCGTGCTCTAACATGAAGTTCCAATATAAACTATTGAAAGGGCACGCATCATCGGTGGCTTTTTCTTTCACGTTGTAATGGCAATCCTTACAATAGTCACTCATTTTATTAATGTAATTACCACTTGCGGCATACGGTTTAGTGGCAATTAAGCCGCCGTCTGCAAATTGACTCATGCCGCGAGTGTTGGGCATTTCAACCCATTCGATAGCATCAATATAAATACCTAAATACCAAGCATCGACTTCATTTGGGTTTATGGCTGTAAGCAAACAAAAGTTACCCGTTATCATCAAACGTTGAATATGATGAGCATAGGCGGTGTCTAAACTTTGCTTAATTGCATGGTGCATACATTTCATTTTAGTGTTTGCGTGCCAAAAATAGTCGGGCAGGGCACGCTTTGCTTCAAGGGCATTTTTGTTGGCGTAGTCAGGCATATTTTGCCAGTAAATACCACGCACATATTCGCGCCAGCCCAGAATTTGTCTAATGAACCCTTCAACTTGGGCAATATCAATTTTTTGCTGTTGTTGTTCAAAAGCCTCAATCACGCGCTTAATAACCTGCATTGGGTGCAGCATTTTAGTGTTGAGAGCAAACGACAAGCGGCTGTGATATAACGACCATTGGTGCTCAGATTGACAGGTCATCGCATCTTGAAATTGCCCAAAGTGAACTAACAAATGATCGCAAAAAAAATCAAGAAGCTGCTTTGCTTCATAACGTGTTGTTGGCCAAAGTATCGAATGATTGGACTCTCCAAATGTCGTTATGTTATGTTTTTTTATGCGTGAAAGAATGTCCTTAACATCGTGCCCAAAGCACAGTGGTTCAGGAATTGCGTTGAGATCATGTTGTTTTAACTTGTTTCTATTTTGTTGATCAAAGTTCCACTTGCCTCCGACCGGTTCATTATTTTCGTCCATTAATATATTGAATCGTTTACGCATTGCGCGATAAAAGAATTCCATTTTTACATGCTTGTCTTTTTTAAAGTGTTGGCATATATCATTAAAGGGAAGTAAAAAATGCTCTGTGTCGTATGCGTTAATCGCACATTCACTGTTTTCTGAGAATGCCTGTAATTGCTGTTTGAGTCGGTATTCATCGGGATACTGGTATTCAATGCGTTTACATTGGTAGTGTTTCGCTAAACGAGTAAGAAGGGCGGGTAATGATTCGTCATCTTTTGTGTCATCTAAGGTAAGATGTAGCACATTAAACCCCGCGCTTTTGAGCGCCTTTGCAAAGTGTTCCATTGCTAAGAAAAAGGCGGCAATTTTTTGTGTATGATGTTTTACGTAATCGGTTTCTTGTTTTAGCTCAGCGATGACATAGAGAGTGGTGTGCTGATCTTCGTCTTTATACCAGCTGTGGCTAGCATTGAGTTGATCGCCAAAAATAAATCGCAAAGTAGAGTAATGCACAATAGTAAACCCATGATAATTGATTTAAATTACTACGTAATACCGCTGAATTTAGATCGTGTTGGCCCACAACATGCTTACAGAAACACAGGATAAACAACAGGGACGATATTATGAAACCACGCTTCTTTACTTTATTTACACTGGTTTGTTTAGGGGTCACTTTGAGCAAGGCGGCCAACGCGGCAATTTATCAATGTGAAAAAAATGGCATTGTTGAGTTTAGCCAACAACCTTGCGGCAAAGATGCAAAGTTGATCACCGTTAAAGAGCAAAACCCCACATTATTAGGCTCGCCAAAACCTGTTTCTGAATCAAGCGATGTAACAGCAGAGATTGATAACTATATTCGATTAAAGCAAATAGACGCCAAAATTGCAGAACACAATAATAAAATAGACTCTTACTCAGAACGGATGAACAATGAAATTGCGGCATTAAGCAGTCAAGCCGACGCGCAACTGCACAATTTGGTCGGAGCAAAAAAAGAAGCCGCCATAGCTAAACAGATGTCTGCCGTTTCAGAACGTTATAATTTATTGATCAACAATGAGCAGCGTAATATAGACAGGTTAAGCACAGAAAAAAGCCAGTTAGTTTTGCAAAGTAACGAAACAGAAAAGAATGAAATTGACCATTTTATTCGTAGTGAACAGATTAAACGTGAAATCGCAGAGCACAAAGACAAAATTGACCGTTATCATGTTGAGCTAAATCAACAAATTAAGCGCCTTGAACAACAAGCCTCTACCAGACCGGCTAATCTAGTCGATGCGAGTAGCGACCAGGCTTTATCAGACAAAATGTCTGCGGTGACCAGTAAATTTAATACACTCATTGCTATTGAGCAGCGCCAAATCGATAGACTGAATAATGAACTTACTCAACATTAATTAGTGTCAGCCCTCAACTACGAACTAAGCCGAGTAGCGCAACGTGTATTGATTGAAATTACATTACTGTAAGCAAACAAATAGCTTTTAACAATGTTGGAAAATATACGAATTGCCTGTGACCACGCTTGTTTTAGGTGGCTGTTTAAGCCTCTTTGCTGGGACTCCAGCGTGTCGAAAAATGCGTCACACAAATGGTCTATATCGTGACTTGATACATTCAAAAAGCTTAGGTTATTTGCTATATATTGAATGAAAGGCATCACCAAAGGTAAGTCATCAAGGTGTGACACAACCTTGTTAAGCGCACAAAATAGTATATAGCTTCGTTTGCTAACACTCTCTTCGCTTGGCATCGTCATTGTTAGATTACGCTGGCTCAAATTGTGGTAAAAGGTGTGCGTAAATTGATGGAAATCAGGTTTTAGCAATTCAACATTCTGTTGTAAAAGCCTTTTTTGAAAAATAGATAGACTCATAGGAAAATCGCTTAATAGCCAACACTATAGTTTGTTCTTCTTATAGTGTTAACTATAGACCTATTTTTTCGGAAATAGGAAATTTTATGACAAGGTTGTCATTATTTTTTTTCGTAAAAAATTGTCCAACTAATTCATGCCCGAAGGTTGCTAATTGAGCGCTACATGCTTATAATAGCCGCCATTGACTTGATGTGCTTGCCACTCAAGCAAACGATATTAAGTAATTTACTTGATATCCATTGGCGCGGGATGGAGCAGCCTGGTAGCTCGTCGGGCTCATAACCCGAAGGTCGTCGGTTCAAATCCGGCTCCCGCAACCAAATTCATGTTAAAACATCGTAAGCTGTCTTTAACATGCACAGTAATTTTTTACTGTATGAAGTCGCGCATTCTGGGTAATGCGCGTTTTGCGTTTAGGCTATTTAGTTTAATTTAGTCAGGTAATTGACCGCAACCAAGCTTGGCCCTAGGCCACACAGTTTTATGCTTTAGGTGTGACGCCCCGCTTGGTTCGGGGCGTTGTTGTATCTGATCTAGCATGATTTTATGAATCATTATTAAACTCAGTATTTCAGGGCTATATGCCCTTTTTTTGTTTGTATGGAGGATTTTCGTGACAAAACTTGAGCAAGATTTAGTAGCCATGCTCTCACCAGCCGTTGAAATGTTAGGCTTTGAGTTACATGGTCTTGAGTTTGTGCAAGCTGGTCGCCACTCTACATTACGTGTTTACATCGATCATGATGCAGGGATCACGGTAGACAATTGTGCCGACGTAAGTCGTCAAGTTAGCGCAATCTTAGATGTCGAAGACCCAATTACAAACGAATACGATTTGGAAGTGTCGTCTCCTGGTGTTGATCGTCCATTATTCAAACAAGATCACTACGAGAAGGCACAAGGAGAAGAAGTACGCGTGCGTACTAAGCTTCCACAAGATGGTCGCCGTAATTTTAAAGGCGATTTAGTATCAGTTAGCAGTGATATGATCACACTTTCAGCAGATGGGACTGAGCATATGATTATGCTAAGTAACATTGAACGTGCGAACATCATCGCAAAGTTTTAATTCGAGTGCGAAGGAATAGGGCAAGCGAGGCATAACCCATGGCAAAAGAAATATTATTGGTTGCTGAAGCCGTCTCCAATGAGAAAGCGGTTCCAAAAGAAAAGATTTTTGAAGCGTTAGAGTTCGCATTAGCGACTGCAACAAAGAAAAAACACGATGGTGAAATTGACGTTCGCGTATCAATTGACCGTAAAACAGGTAATTACGATACATTCCGTCGCTGGAAAATCGCTCCTGTGCAAGAAGATGGTTCACTTGAGCACCCGTATAGCGAAATCACGCTTGAAGCGGCACAAGTTGAAGACCCTGAATTGCAAATGGGTGATTACGTAGAAGAACAAATTGAGTCAATTAAGTTTGACCGTATTACAACACAAATGGCTAAGCAAGTTATCGTACAAAAAGTACGTGAAGCTGAGCGTGCACTTGTTGTTGAAGAATACAAAGACCAACAAGGTGAGTTAGTAACGGGTGTTGTTAAAAAAGCAACGCGTGATGCTATCGTACTTGACCTTGGTAACAATGCAGAAGCGGTTATTTACCGTGACGACATGCTACCGCGTGAAAACTTCCGTCCGGGCGACCGTATTCGTGGTCTTCTTTATGAAGTTAAACCTGAAGCGCGTGGCGCACAGTTATTCGTAACGCGTTCTAAGCCTGAAATGCTCATGGAGCTATTCCGCATTGAGGTGCCAGAAATTGGTGAAGAAATGATTGAATTACGTGCAGCAGCGCGTGATCCAGGTTCACGTGCGAAAATCGCTGTTAAGTCAAATGACAAACGTATTGACCCAGTAGGTGCCTGTGTAGGTATGCGTGGTGCGCGTGTTCAAGCGGTGTCTACTGAACTTGGTGGCGAGCGTGTTGATATCGTACTTTACGATGATAACCCAGCGCAATTCGTTATTAACGCGATGGCACCTGCTGAGGTAGCATCTATCGTGATGGACGAAGACACGCACTCAATGGATATCGCTGTTGAAGCTGATAACCTAGCGCAAGCAATTGGTCGAAATGGTCAAAACGTTCGTCTTGCTAGCCAGTTAACTGGCTGGGAATTAAACGTAATGACGATTGATGAAATGCGTGCGAAAAATGAAGCTGAGTCAGACAAGTTAATCAACTTATTTACTGAGTACCTAGATATCGATGATGAGTTTGCAACATTACTAATCAACGAAGGTTTCTCAACCCTTGAAGAAGTTGCTTACGTACCAGCATCAGAGTTTTTAGAAATTGATGGCTTAGACGAAGAAACAGTTGATGTTTTACGTTCACGTGCGAAAGACGCACTGACAACCAAAGCACTTAAAACTGAAGAAAGCCTAGAAGGTGCAGAACCTGCAGAGGACTTATTAGCCCTTGAAGGTTTAGAGCGTCACCTTGCATTCGTTATGGCAAGTAAAGGTGTTATAACATTAGAAGATTTAGCCGAGCAAGGTATCGACGAGTTAGTTGATATCACTGAGCTTTCAGAAGAAGAAGCTGGCAAACTAATTATGGCTGCGCGTAACATTTGTTGGTTCGCAGACGAGTAATTTATTAACGGAGGTATTACACACTATGGCAGAAGTAAATGTTGAAAAACTAGCCGGAGATATTGGTACAACTGTTGATAAGTTACTACAGCAGCTTGAGCAAGCCGGTATTTCTAAAAAAGCAGGTGATATGGTGAGCGAGGCTGAAAAGTCAACGTTACTTGACCACCTTAGCAAGCAGCATGGCGGCACGGGCTCGGAAGGCCCTGCTCGCATGACTTTGCAACGTAAAAGCAAGAGCACACTGAGTGTGACTGGCTCTACAGGTAAAGCAAAGTCTGTACAAGTAGAAGTACGTAAAACACGTACTTATGTTAAGAAAAGCGCCATTGAGCAACAGCAAGAAGAAGAGCGTTTAGCTGCAGAAGAAGCTGCACGTAAAGCAGCAGAGCTTAAAGCCCAGCAAGAAGCTGAGGAGCTAAAAGCGAAACAAGAGGCAGAACGTAAAGCGAAAGAAGAAGCTGAGCGTAAAGCCAAAGAAGAGGCTAAACGCAAAGCTGAAGCTGAGCGTAAAGCGAAACAGAAGCAGATGACCCCAGAACAAAGTGCTAAGTCTGAAAAAGATCGCGCCGAAGCTGAGCGTCTGCAAAAAGAAGCAGAAGAGGCCGCATTGAGAAAAGCTGAAGAAGAAGCGAAACGTCAAGCAGAAGAGGCAAGAAAGCTAGCTGAAGAAAATGAAGCTCGCTGGAAGAAAGAAGAAGAAGAGCGTAAGCAGCGTGAAGAAAGTGCTGATCACCACCTTACGACTTCAACTTATGCACGTGAAGCAGAAGATGAGTCTGATGCTCGTGAAGAGCAAACAGCTCGCCGTGCTAAGAAAAAGAAAAAAGGTCCAGCAAAAGAAAAATTTGTTGCACCTAAAGGTAAAAAAGGCAAGCTTAAAGCGCCTACATCGTTACAGCATGGTTTCCAAAAACCAACCGCAGACGTTAAAAATGAAGTTCGTATCAGTGAAACTATCACTGTTGCTGAACTTGCATCGCGTATGGCTGTTAAAGGTGCCGAAGTTGTTAAAACAATGATGAAAATGGGTGACATGGTTACCATCAACCAAGTGATCGACCAAGAAACAGCACAGCTTGTTGCTGAAGAAATGGGACATAAGGTTATCATTGTTAAAGAAAATGAATTAGAAGAGAAAGTGCTAAACGACCGTAACGAAGAAGGCAAAGCGCTTCCTCGTGCGCCGGTTGTGACAGTAATGGGTCACGTTGACCATGGTAAAACGTCAACACTTGACTACATTCGTTCAGCGAAAGTAGCATCAGGTGAAGCGGGTGGTATCACTCAGCACATTGGTGCTTATCATGTTGAAACAAATGGCAACATGATCACGTTCTTAGACACACCAGGTCACGCCGCATTTACCTCAATGCGTGCTCGTGGTGCAAAAGCCACTGATATCGTAATCCTTGTTGTTGCAGCAGATGATGGCGTAATGCCACAAACTAAAGAAGCGGTTCAGCATGCGCGTGCAGCTGGCGTGCCTCTAATCATCGCTGTAAACAAAATGGACAAAGAAGGCGCAGATCCAGATCGCGTTAAAAACGAATTAGCACAGCTAGACGTTATTCCTGAAGAGTGGGGTGGCGACACGCAATTCGTCCATATCTCTGCAAAAACAGGTTTAGGCATTGATGACTTACTTGAAGCGGTATTAATGCAAGCTGAGATCTTAGAACTAACTGCACCATCAGAAGGGATGGCTGCGGGTGTTGTAATCGAATCACGCTTAGATAAAGGCCGTGGTCCAGTTGCATCTATTTTAGTTCAGTCTGGTACGCTTAACCAAGGCGATATCGTACTATGTGGCCTTGAATACGGCCGTGTACGTGCAATGAAAGATGAGAACGGTAAAGACATTAAGTCTGCTGGCCCATCTATTCCTGTAGAGATTCTAGGTCTTTCTGGTATCCCTGCTGCAGGTGATGAAGCAACGGTGGTTAAAGACGAGCGTAAAGCCCGTGAAGTTGCTTTATATCGTCAAGGTAAGTTCCGTGAAGTGAAACTAGCGCGTCAACAAAAAGCGAAGCTTGAAAACATGTTTACTAACATGACTGAAGGCGATGTTTCTGAAGTTAACGTGGTACTTAAAGCGGACGTACAAGGTTCAATTGAAGCAATTGCTGATTCATTAACTAAACTATCTACTGATGAAGTTAAAGTGAAGATTGTTGGTTCAGGCGTAGGTGGTATCACCGAAACTGACGCAACACTTGCAGCAGCCTCTAATGCAATCGTTGTAGGCTTTAACGTTCGTGCCGATGCATCAGCACGTAAAGTGATTGAATCAGAAAACCTAGACCTACGTTACTACAGCGTAATCTACAGCCTGATCGAAGAAGTTAAACAAGCCATGTCTGGTATGCTTGCACCAGAATTTAAGCAAGAGATCATTGGTCTTGCTGAAGTTCGTGACGTGTTTAAGTCACCTAAGATTGGTGCTATCGCAGGTTGTATGGTGACCGAAGGTATCGTTAAGCGTAGCGCACCTATCCGTGTACTTCGTGATAACGTGGTTATCTATGAAGGTGAGCTTGAATCATTACGTCGCTTTAAAGATGACGTAGCTGAAGTTCGTAACGGTATGGAATGTGGTATCGGCGTTAAGAACTATAACGATGTTAAAGTTGGCGACCAAATCGAGGTGTTCGAGACGGTTGAAGTACAACGTTCACTTTAATTTCGTCTAAGTCACTATTATAAATGGGGGCTAAGCCCCCATTTGTGTATTCGTAATTAAATTAACTTATTTATATACATCAATAAGTTATAATTTTAGAGTGAAGTATAATGAGAGAATTTTCTCGCACTGATCGTGTTGCACAGCAAATTCAAAAAGAGATTGCTGTTATTCTTCAACGCGAAATTAAAGACCCGCGCTTAGGTATGGTAACGGTGTCTGCAGTTGAGGTATCTCGCGATCTTTCGTACGCAAAAGTATTTATTACAGTATTCAATACTGATGATGAAGATAAAGCCAAGCAGAGCGCTAAAATCCTGAATGAAGCAACGGGTTATATTCGTTCTTTATTAGGTAAACGCATTCGTGCGCGCATTATGCCAGAGTTACGTTTTGTCATTGATAACTCACTGATGGAAGGTATGCGTATTTCAAATTTAGTGGACTCGGTTATTCGTGAAGATAATGCAAAGCATGTCAACGAAGATGATAGCGAAGAAGGCACTAAAGACTAATGGCTAGACGCAGTAAAGGCCGTGCAATTGACGGCATTTTATTACTTAACAAGCCGCAAGGTATCTCGTCTAATAAAGCATTGCAGCAAGCAAAGGGCATTTACTTTGCACAGAAGGCCGGGCACACCGGCGCGCTCGATCCGCTTGCAACAGGCATGCTGCCGATTTGTTTTGGTGAAGCAACTAAGTTTACCCAGTTTTTGTTAGACACGGACAAAACGTATGTCGTACGCGCTAAACTTGGGGAACGTACAACCACCTCAGATTCGGATGGCGAAGTTGTTGAAACGCGTCCAGTAGTGGTAACTCGTGCTCAACTCGAGCAAGAGATCGCAAGTTTTTTAGGTGAGTCGGACCAATACCCATCAATGTACTCAGCATTAAAATATCAAGGCCAGCCTTTATATAAATATGCACGCGAGGGCATTGAGGTACCGCGTAAATGCCGAAAAATTAATGTGTTTAGTTTAACGCTTGATGAGTTTGATGAAGCAAATAACGAAGTGCAAATGACCGCCCATGTATCGAAAGGGACGTATATTCGCACTATTGTGGATGACCTTGGTGAAAAGTTAGGGTGTGGCGCACACGTTATTATGTTGCACCGAAGTGCTGTTGGCCATTATCCGAGTGATAAAATGGTGACGCTTGAGCAACTTGAAGAAAAATTGCAACAAGCCAAAGCCGATGACGTTGCACCGTCTACTTATTTAGATGCGCTTTTGTTACCCATGGATACCGCGTTGGTTGACTTACCTGTGATTGAAATTAGTAAAGAACAAGGTATGGCATTTAGCCATGGTCAAACCGTGGTGATTGGTAAGCCCGTGCCTGATGGTGTGGTGAAAGTAATGGCTGATGGTATATTCATTGGCACAGGCGAGCGTCATAAAGACGGTCACCTAAAATCAAAGCGTGGTTTATCGAATCAACTGCCTGAGTAAAGATTACCTTGTAGTTATTGCTAAAGCTGGTAGAATACGCCCGCTCAATCGTTTTGGCTGAATTAGTGATCGGCTAAGACACAATTTAAATTAATTTTTGGAGTTACTATGTCACTAAGCAATCAAGAAAAAGTTGAAATCATTGCTAAATTTGCACGCGCTGAAGGCGACACTGGTTCACCTGAAGTACAAGTTGCACTTCTAACGTTCGATATCAACAAGCTTCAAGGTCACTTTGCTGATCACAAGCACGATTTCCACTCACGTCGTGGTCTTCTTCGCAAAGTAAGCCAACGCCGTAAACTGCTTGATTACCTTAAAGGTAAAGACATTGCACGTTACACTGCGTTAATCCAAGAGCTTGGCCTACGTCGCTAAGAACTAGATTACGAGAAAAGGGGCTATATAGCCCCTTTTTTTGTGCGCGTATGAAAGGTATACTAGCGCACAACTTAGTAGCACAGGTTGCTAAGTGTTTGAAAAATCATCATTGCCAATTGTAGTACTTAATTGATTTTACTTAAGGTTAATTAAGTACTGTAATTGGTACTTTGATGGACTATTTTTACCAATTCAGAGATGCAGCCTACGGGCTAATTTTTCTGAGTTGCTTCTACATTTAAAGGACATTTTTAAGTGCAAGCAATTATTAAAGAATTTCAACTAGGTCAACACACTGTGACACTAGAAACAGGTGCTATCGCTCGTCAAGCTGACGGCGCTGTACTTGCAAGCATTGGCGACACTTCAGTACTTGTTACTGTTGTTGGTAAGCGTGATGCACAACCAGGTCAAGACTTTTTCCCACTAACAGTTAACTACCAAGAGCGTATGTACGCTGCGGGTCGTATCCCTGGTGGTTTCCTTAAGCGTGAAGGTCGTCCTAACGATGGCGAAACACTTATTGCACGTTTAATTGACCGTCCAATTCGTCCACTTTTCCCGAATGGCTTCGTAAATGAAGTACAAGTTATCGCGACAGTTGTTTCTGTAAACCCTGAAATCCAACCTGATATGGTTGCAATGATTGGTACATCAGCAGCGCTTGCAATTTCTGGTATTCCATTTAATGGTCCTATCGGTGCATCACGTGTTGGTTTCATCAACGGCGAATACGTTCTAAACCCAACGTTAAAAGAGCTTGAAGAAAGCCAACTTGATTTAGTGGTTGCGGGCACAGACAACGCGGTATTAATGGTTGAGTCTGAAGCGAACGTGCTATCTGAAGATGTTATGTTAGGCGCTGTTGTATATGGTCATGAGCAATCTCAGGCTATCATCAACGCAATCAATGAGTTCAAAGCAGAAGCGGGCAAGCCTACATGGGATTGGACTGCACCAGAAAAGAACGTTGCACTTGAAGAGAAAGTGACTGAACTTGCTGCTGATAAAGTGGGTGAAGCATACCGCATCACTGACAAAGTAGCGCGTAAAGAAGCGTTAGGCGCAGCTAAAGACGCTGTTATTGAAGCGCTTTCTGCTGAGCTTGCTGAAGACGAAACACTTGATACTCAAGAAGTAAGTAAAGTATTTGGTTCTTTAGAAAAGAAAATTGTTCGTGGCCGTATCACTGCCGGTGAAAAACGTATCGATGGTCGTGAACCAGATATGATCCGTGCACTAGACGTAATGACGGGTGTATTACCGCGTACTCACGGTTCTGCTATCTTCACACGTGGTGAAACACAAGCACTTGTTACTGCAACGCTTGGTACAGAACGTGATTCACAGTTAATTGATGATTTAACGGGCACGCACAAAAACCACTTCATGCTTAACTACAATTTCCCTCCGTTCTGCGTAGGTGAAACAGGTTTTGTTGGTTCACCTAAGCGTCGTGAAATCGGCCACGGTAACCTAGCTAAGCGTGGTATCCAAGCTGTAATGCCAACACTAACTGAGTTCCCTTACTCAATCCGTGTTGTATCTGAGATCACCGAGTCTAACGGTTCATCTTCAATGGCGTCTGTATGTGGTACTTCTCTTGCGTTAATGAACGCGGGTGTGCCTATTAAAGCCTCTGTTGCAGGTATTGCGATGGGTCTTGTTAAAGAAGAAGAAAACTTTGTTGTTCTTTCTGACATCTTAGGTGATGAAGATCACTTAGGTGACATGGACTTTAAAGTTGCGGGTACTTCAGACGGTATCACTGCACTTCAAATGGATATCAAAATCGAAGGTATCACACAAGAAATCATGCAAATCGCGCTTAAACAAGCAAAAGCTGCACGTTTACACATCTTAGGTGTAATGGACGAAGCGATTTCTGCTCCTTCTGAAGAGTTATCTCAGTTCGCTCCACGTATCTACACGATGCAAATTCCGGCGAAGAAAATTGCTGAAGTAATTGGTAAAGGTGGCGCAACGATTCGTCAACTTACTGAAGAAACAGGCACAACGATTGAAATCGAAGACGATGGTACAATCAAAATTGCAGCAACTGACGGCATTAGCGCAAATAATGCAATCAAGCGCATTGAGCAATTAACAGCAGAACTTGAAGTAGGCACAATCTACACAGGTAAAGTTGTTCGTATCGTTGATTTTGGTGCATTCGTTAATATCCTTCCGGGTAAAGATGGCCTAGTGCATATTTCTCAAATCAGCACTGAGCGCGTAAACAACGTTACTGATCACTTAAGCGAAGGCCAAGAAGTACAAGTAAAAGTACTTGAGGTTGACCGCCAAGGTCGCGTACGTTTAAGTATCAAAGAAGCGATGGCACCGGCTGCTGAAGAAACAGCAGAAGCGCCTAAAGACGCTGAATAAGGTTTGATTTTCCAGTAATTTACTGGATACAAGAAAAAGGGGCTGTTTAGCCCCTTTTTTTATGCTTTAATGAAACTCAATCGCTTCAACTTTGTCTACAGAGAATTCAGGTATTAAGGACTTTAATGATTTTTAAACACTTAGCATTGACAGCTGTGGCTATTTTTTCTTTAAGTGCATGTCAAACAACTTCTCAGCCTGAGTCAGTCCCTATTGTTAATGTGCCGTTCACCGCACCATTAGCGTCTGATTTTCGAAATGAAATTACCATAGCCCGTTATTCAGAGCTGCTTAATCGCACCGATTTAAGTGCAGAACAACAAGCAAAACTTTATTATGATCGCGGTGTGTTATTTGACAGTTTGGGCATGTCGACATTAGCGCGTATAGACTTTAATCGGGCCATTAAACTAAAGCCTGATTTAGCAGAAGTGTATAACTTTTTAGGTATTCATCACACGCTTATGCAACAGTATGAGCAGGCGTATGAGCTTTTTGACTCGGCGCTGGAACTCAATGAACAGCATGAATATGCTTACTTAAACCGCGGAATTGCGTTGTATTATGGAAATCGTCCATTATTAGCACAAGACGACTTACAGCAGTTTTTAGACCGCTCACCCAGTGACCCTTATCGTGTTTTATGGCTTTACCTAGCACAAGCAGACGCTGACAAGCAGCAAGCGCTGATTGATTTAAAAGCCAATTCACAAGGGGTTGACGAATCCCAATGGGGTTATCAATTACTTGCATTGTATTTAGGCGAAATCAGTGAGTTTGAATTCTTATCAGGTATTATTGAAGGGGTTACTTCTGAGCAAGAGTATGCGCATCGTTTATGCGAGGCGTATTTCTATTTAGCTAAATTACATCAAGCAGCAGGTAATGATTACATTGCGGCTGATTATTTTAGGCTTGCCCTTGCAACAAATGTGCATGAGTTTGTTGAATATAAATATGCGCGTCTAGAGCTTGAGTTAATGGCTGGTGAAGACGCGAGCTAATGTTTACCTGATAGGCGGGTTATTACTGAGCTTGAGCACTCTCTCAAGCTCAGTATCTGACTTCACGCCTTCGTATCTTTATTATTTTAATAAAAATCCAACACGTGCTGTGGCCATTTTCTATTTGGCTCCCACTGTTGTGAGTTCAAACCTTACCCTTGTTGATAATGTTCAATTACGGCAACTCGCTGAACTAGGTGAGTTAGATGCTCATTACCAACTCGCATTACGCTTTCTACAACAAGGTAACCCTGCGGCAGCTAAGCTGTGGTGGCAATCCGAGTTTGATAATTATGCTGTGGACCAGCAACAAGCCTTAGCAGACAACTTGATTGCTCAGCAGCAGTGGCAGTCAATTGAATGGTTGTGGCAAACGAATCGTTTGCCACAAGGCGATGCGAGGCAAGCTTGGTTGTTACGCCAGCGCTCGGATGCAGAGTATATAAAGGCCGATTTTGCAAAACGTCACAATTTTTCACTGTCATTACACACAGTGAGTGTCATGTCACAGTGTAAATTTAATGTGTTGATGTTGACTGATCATCATGCAGGAATTAATGCACTGAAATCATTTAAACGTTTTTACCAAGCTAAACCAGAGCCAGAGAAGAATAGTTTTTGCTTTAGCGAAATTGTCTACGTTGGCGATCAGTTTTCTTGCCGTAATCATGATATGGCAGTTCAGTGTAATTGGGAAAACGCTGTTGCATACAATTGGCCTGCAGGCTTTGACTTTATCGTAATGATGTCAGAGTCGGGCGCGGCAAATGTGGTTGGGGGGATTATGCATATTAATTCTCAACAGAGCTATCAAGTGTTTTTGCATGAGCTAATGCACTTTAATGGTTTTGAGGATGAATACCCACTTCCAGAGAAAAAACAGCAGTGGTTGTGTAAACAGCAGGGTAAAGTGGCGCCTAATTTATTCATTGCCAATGATGTATTGCCACCAAGTGGTTGGCAGAAGAGCCGCGCATGCAAGAATTCAATGGCGTATAAACCCAGTCCTAATTGGTCAATTATGCAATACCAAACAATGGCGTTATCACAGCAATACAGACAACTTTGGCAAAAACAAATTAACCAGCCCTTAACAAAGCCGATAAGGTTTCTTGATTACTTCACGTTTTTAGGTGTAAAGCCAACGATAACAACAACTTCAAGCTTGGATAAATTTTCTGACTAATCGTAGAATTATTGCTATTTTAACACACAAAGCGGTTAAAAAATGTGCAAATAGGCTGCTCTCCTATAGACAAAATAGCACCTGATCAGTATAACTATACGCACTGTAAGCTTTTTTTGAAGCCAACTTTTAACCATCCAAATGAACAGTACGCACCTAACTATAACTAGCAGCGGTATTGATATTCTTATGACACAAAAAGGCTCCTTATTATGACTTTGCTCTGGATACCCCTGTTATCCTTAATCGGCAGTGTTATTTCATCCTGCACTTCAAAACTAACGCGAAATCAAAGTACGGCTTTGACCATGTTAGCGCCTTTGATTGCCCTTGGAATTGTATTCTCGTTTACGCCTGCGGTTTTTTCTGGCGAAATAATCCGTTATAGCGCGGACTGGATCCCGCTACTCAACATGCAAGTTTCATTTAGGCTTGACGGCCTAACCTTGCTGTTTCTGTATATGATATTAGGCATTGGTGTCTTGGTCATATTCTATGCTCGCTATTACCTGAGCAAAGATGACTCTTTACCGAAGTTGTACTGCTATCTAATGCTATTCATGACAGCCATGGTTGGCATTGTCATGTCAAATAACGTGATTCAATTATGGCTATTTTGGGAGCTAACCAGCATTAGCTCGTTTTTACTAATTAGCTATTGGTGGGATAAGTCAGAAGCACGTAAAGGTGCGCGCATGGCATTGGCAATTACTGGTGCAGGTGGTTTAGCGTTATTAGCGGGTTTATTACTCATCGGCGATATTGTTGGTAGTTATAATTTAGATGTTATTTTAGCCAGTAAGACACTGATTCAATCGCATGATTTATATGAAGTGGCATTGGTACTTGTGCTGTTGGGGGCGTTTACTAAATCGGCGCAATTCCCATTCCATTTTTGGTTACCGCATGCCATGGCAGCGCCAACACCTGTGAGTGCGTATTTACACTCGGCAACCATGGTTAAAGCAGGGATCTTTTTACTCGCCCGTTTTTATCCTGCCTTATCAGGAACCGATACGTGGTTTATTTTGGTTGCTATGACAGGGTTATCAACGTTGCTTGTTGGTGCTTACGTTGCGCTCTTTAAGCATGATCTAAAAGGGCTGCTTGCCTACTCAACAATTAGTCATTTGGGCCTTATTACCTTATTGCTTGGTTTAGATACAGAGCTTGCGACTGTGGCCGCTATTTTTCATATTATTAACCATGCGACATTTAAAGCGTCTTTATTTATGGCCACCGGTATTATTGACCATGAAACGGGCACACGCGATATGCGTAAACTCAATGGTATGTGGCGTTTTATGCCATATACCGCCACATTAGCAATGGTCGCAGCAGCGGCAATGGCGGGTGTGCCACTACTGAACGGCTTTTTATCGAAAGAGATGTTTTTTGCAGAAACACTGCATCAACAAGTGCTTGGTTCAATGTCATGGTTAATCCCTGTTTTAGCGACCGTTGCAGGTGCGCTCTCAGTCGCTTATTCGGCGCGATTTATTCATGATGTCTTTTTTAATGGTGACCCAATTGATTTGCCAAAAACGCCTCATGAACCGCCGCGCTATATGCGAGTACCAATCGAAATATTAGTCGTAGTGTGCATATTAGTCGGTATGTTCCCGCATTTTGCGGTCAGCGATATTTTGGCTTCAGCGTCATTTGCCGTTTTAGGTGATGCGGCGCCAGCCTATAAGTTGTCTGTTTGGCATGGTTTAAACCTTCCGCTGTTAATGAGCTTTATTGCGACCTGTTGCGGTATCATCATTTATGTGCAGCGCAAACACCTGTTCCATTTCCAAGCATCGCTCCCCACGCTGAATGCTAAAAAAGGATTCGACCTTGGCTTGTACAGTGTTATTAAGTGGTCGCAACAGAAAGTTAATCGTATCGAAAATGGCTCGCTGCAACGCTATGCTTTTGTGATGATTGCGGTGGTTCTTTTATGTGCAGGTTGGCCACTGTTTGAAATGCGCCAACTAGCAGGGGCAAGTGAACTAACGCCGATTGATTTTCATAATGCGATAGGGGCTGGCTTATTAATTATTGGTGCGCTGGCAACTGTTATTTGGCATCGCTCTCGTATGATTTCACTGATCATGATTTCAATCGTGGGCTTAATGGTATCGGTCGCATTTACTCGATTCTCGGCACCTGACTTAGCATTAACTCAATTAACGGTTGAAGTAGTGACTGTTATTCTACTGATGCTTGCGCTGTTTTTCTTACCACAGCGCACACCAAAAGAATCAAGCTCATTACGCATGTTACGTGACCTAGGTATATCCTCTGCATTTGGTGTTGTTATAGCAAGTATCTGTTATGCACTCCTAACTAGACCGCTTGAGTCTATTTCAGACTTTTTTGTGGCAAATGCAAAAACAGGCGGTGGGGGAACCAACGTTGTAAATGTGATCCTTGTTGATTTTAGGGGATTCGATACATTAGGTGAAATCACCGTGTTAGGTATCGCTGCACTGGGTATTTATAAACTATTAATTAACTTGCCATTATTTATGCCAGCAAGTGACAGTGAAGGGCGACCTTGGGCACGTGAACGATACCCCATTTTACTTGCCAGTATTTCACAAAGCTTATTACCGCTTGCGTTATTGGTGTCTGCGTACATTTTCTTGCGTGGTCATAACTTACCAGGAGGCGGTTTTATAGCGGGGTTAGTGACTGCGATTGCCTTTATTTTGCAATATATGGCTAACGGTTCTAACTGGATTGCGGCACGTTTTGATGTGAATTACCGTAAGATTATCGCTTCCGGTATTGCCATAGCCTTATTCACGGGGTTAGGAAGTTGGGTGTTTGGGCGTCCATTCTTAACAACATGGTTTGATTATTTTGATATACCGCTAGTCGGCAAGACAGAACTTGCCAGTGCTATCATGTTTGATTTAGGTGTGTATTTAACTGTTGTAGGTGCAACGCTGATGATTTTAGCAAGTTTAGGAAAACTCACTGCTGATACACCCAAGCAAGAGGTAAATATTTAATGGAAGTATTGTACGCATCATGCGTGGGCGTGCTTGTCGCGTGTGGAATTTACTTAATTTTAAGAGCACGAACCTTTCCGGTGGTGCTTGGTTTAACCATGTTATCGTACGCGGTAAACCTATTTTTATTCTCATCAGGCCGTTTAACAATCAATAAAGCGGCTGTGCTTGGCAGTGGCAGTGAATATGCCGATCCGTTACCGCAAGCGTTAGTATTAACGGCCATTGTTATTGGCTTTGCAATGACGGCATTTGTGGTGATTTTATCTATTCGTGGTCGCGCAGATTTAGGTAACGACCATGTAGACGGACACCTGGTTAAATCGTCGAAGGAGCAAAAATGATCCAGCATTTAGCTTCATTGCCTATTTTAATCCCTATGCTAACAGGCGTTATACTTTTAATGCCGCCCTGTGGGAAAAACCTCTATATTCGCCGTGTTATGTCGGTGATTATGGCTGTGATCACCGTGCTCATTAGCGCTGGTTTATTAGTGTATGTGAATGATACTACGCCACTTGTGTATGCTATTGGCGATTGGTCAGCACCGTTTGGCATTGTATTAGTGGCCGACAGATTAGCGACATTGTTAGTGCTTTTAACCAGTTTACTGGGGGCTGTTGTTGTACTTTATAGCTGTGCCGGAGATGACAAAAAAGGCAGTTTTTTCCACCCATTAGTGCACTTTTTGATCTTAGGTGTGAATGGCGCGTTCTTAACGGGAGATGTCTTTAACCTGTTCGTCTTTTTTGAAGTATTGCTCATCGCTTCATACTCATTATTAATGCATGCTGGCGACAAACACAACACCCGAGCTGCGTTGCAATATGTGATTTTAAATTTAATTGGTTCAAGCGTGTTCCTGATAGCATTAGGCGTGCTCTACGGTGTACTAGGCACATTGAATATTGCTGATTTAGCCCAAAAAGTGCCTTTGCTTACAGGGGATGATGTTTATTTAGCAAAAGTAGGTGGTTTGTTGCTTATTGTCGTGTTTGCGTTAAAAGGTGCGTTATTACCGCTGCACCTATGGCTGCCGAACACCTACGCAAGCGCATTACCGGTTGTGGCTGCACTCTTTGCTATTATGACTAAAGTGGGTGTATACGCCATGCTGCGTGTATACACCGTTATTTTTGGTGATAATGCAGGCGAGCTTGCGCACATGGCTCAACCGTGGTTATGGGGTTTAGCACTTGCTACCATTGTAATGGGGGCCATTGGTGTCCTTGCCAGCCAAGACTTTAGAAAACTGGTGGCCAACTTAGTCATCGTATCAGTCGGTACGTTAGTGGCACTTGTTGCGCTTCAAAATGTAGCGGCAACTGCGGCATTACTCTATTACTTAGTGCATTCGACTATCGTGTGCGCCGTATTGTTTTTACTTGCTGACTTGGTCGCGCTTCAGCGTGGTAAAGTTGCAGACCGTTTAGTTGCAGGACGCGCTGTCGCTCAGCCGTTTTTGTTGGGGATTAGTTTTGTGATAGCCGCACTTACAGTTGTGGGTATGCCACCGCTGTCGGGCTTTGTGGGTAAAATTTGGATTTTAAAGAGTACCCTAGATAGCGAAAAAGCCATGTTATTTTGGCCTATTTACCTTTTAGCGAGTTTGGCTGTTTTGGTGGCTATTTCTCGTGCAGGTACAAGCTTGTTTTGGGATCATAAACACAAAGACAGCGATGCAATAAAAGGCGTCAATGCACACCCACTGAAAGTAATTGCATTAATGACGCTATTAATTTGCTCGCCGTTGATGGTTATTTTTGCTGGGCCAGTGTCTGAATTTATGTTGGCGACCTCAGAGCAACTGTTCGACATAAACAGTGGTATCAATGATGTTTTACATGGAGGCCAGTAAATGCGGTTAGAAGCTCGTTTTCGTTGGCTACCTACGCCATTTCGCAGCGTATTATTATTTATTGTGTGGCTGCTATTAAATAATAGCGTGTCACCTGGGCACCTATTGTTGGCTGCTTTCTTTGCTATCACGATCCCGTGGATTACTTTTCCATTTCGTGACCCGCAACCGTTAATTGTAAGACCGGGGCTGGCATTTAGACATTTATTGTTAGTTTTATACGATATTGTCACAGCCAATTTGCAAGTTGCACTTTTAATTTTGGGACCAACTAAAAAGTTGCGTCCGGGGTTTGTTAAAGTGCCTCTCGATTTAAGTCATGAAATGCCAATCACAATTTTGGCAAGCACCGTGTCGCTAACCCCAGGTACGGTAAGTGCTGAGGTGTATCCTATTCCTGAATCACTTGCGGAAGGGGAAGAAGTACAGCAACGCTATTTGTTAATTCATGTCTTGGACTTAGCAGATGAACAGGTGTTAATTAATACGATTAAGCAGCGCTACGAAGCACCGCTTAAGGAGATTTTTCGATGCTAGACACGGTTTTTTTAATTGTTTACGCCATGATCGCAATATCGTTATTGCTTAACTTGTGGCGTTTGATTGCAGGGCCATCAGTGCCTGATCGCATTTTGGCTCTTGATACTATGTTTATCAACACCATCGCATTGATTATTCTGTATGGGATGAGCATGGATACAGGGCTTTATTTTGAAGCGGCTTTACTTATCGCCATGTTGGGCTTTGTGAGCACCGTCGCTGTATGTAAGTACCTGCTACGCGGCGATATTATTGAATAAGGTAACAGATGATGAGTGAGTGGATTGTATCAATCTTATTATTAATTGGTGGTTGCTTTATTTTAATAGGCTCAATAGGGTTAGTTAAAATGCCTGATTTCTTCATGCGTTTACATGGGCCAACGAAAGCAACAACATTAGGTATGGCATCGTTACTCATTGCTGCCATGGTTTATTTTACTTACACCCACGATGGCGTGAGCGTAAAAGAAATTTTAATTTCTATCTTTTTATTAATTACCGCACCTATCAGTGGCTACATGCTCATTAAGTCGGCAATACATCATAAGCTACGGGCTAAAGAAGGCACGAAGGGCTTAGATAATATTGAAGACGATTAATATCTGAGCACACAGCATTGTGTGATCTGCGATGGTGGCTTTTATTGCGCTCGTAGATCGCATAAAATGCCCCGTCATTAAGCACACTAGGTAAATATGTCATTATGCGAGTAGCACTTGGAGTAGAGTACAACGGCGCACGTTATAGTGGTTGGCAGCGCCAGTCACATGTTAATAGCGTACAACAAGAAGTAGAAACTGCGTTGTCGCGCATTTGTAATCACCCCGTTGAAATAGTCTGTGCTGGCCGAACTGATGCTGGAGTGCATGGCACTGGGCAAGTCGTGCACTTTGATACACACGCAGAACGTGAAATGGTCGCGTTTACGATGGGCATGAATACCTTACTGCCTAAAGATATTTCGATACGTTTTGCAAAGCCTGTTGATGAAGATTTTCATGCTCGCTTTAGTGCGACGGCGCGTCGATATCGTTACGTGATTTACAATTACACTTATCGTGGCGCAATTATGAGCGAAGGGGTGACGCACTTTCATCACCCACTAGATGAAACTAAAATGCAAGCAGCCTGTCAGTATTTAATAGGTGAGCATGACTTTACTTCGTTTCGCGCACTGCATTGCCAAGCGAATACGGCAAATAGAACGATTCATCACTTGTCTGTAAAACGTCAGGGTGACTATGTCGTTATTGACATTAAAGCCAATGCATTTTTGCACCATATGGTGAGAAATATCACGGGCTGTTTAATGGATATTGGCTTACATAAGCATGAGCCAGTGTGGTTAAAAGAATTACTTGATTTAAAAGAGCGTGCAAAGGCAAGTGCCACTGCAAAAGCGGCGGGACTGTATTTAGTGGACGTGGATTACCCTGAGCATTTTGGTATTCCTAAAACCCCATTAGGACCTTTGTTCTTACCTGATTCAGATAGTTAACTGCGAATGGCTCACTACTAAGACCAGTTTTTTATATCGTCTGCGGGTAATTCATGTTTTAATTGAAAAAATCTGTCTGCTTATTTCTTGTGTAAATTACTAAGTGGTATTTCACTTTAGCAGACTGCGACACAGAACAGTATTAAGAGAGTTGCAAATGAGTTGGTTAGAAAAAATCTTACCTAAAACGACTAAATCGTCAGGTCGAAAAGAAATCCCTGAAGGGGTTTGGGCTAAGTGTACAGACTGTGATTCAATTTTATATAAAGCAGAATTAGAAAAAGCACTCAATGTATGCCCTAAATGCGATCACCACATGCGTTTAAGTGGTCGTAAGCGTCTTGAAAACTTTTTAGATGACGCTGACCGCCAAGAAATTGGTGCACAGCATGAGCCAAAGGACGTTTTAAAGTTTAAAGACTCTAAAAAGTATTCAGATCGTATCACGCAGGCGCAAAAAGTAAGCGGTGAAAAAGACGCACTTGTTGCAATGAAAGGCCGTTTAAAAGGTATTCCAGTCGCTGCTGTTGCATTTGAGTTCTCATTTATGGGTGGTTCAATGGCGTCGGTTGTAGGTGCACGCTTTGTTGATGCTGTTGACCAATGTTTAGAGCACAACATGCCGCTTATCTGTTTCTCTGCATCGGGCGGTGCGCGTATGCAAGAAGCATTAATGTCATTAATGCAAATGGCTAAAACAAGTGCAGCTTTAGCTAAAATGAGCGAAAAAGGCTTGCCATTTATTTCAGTATTAACAGACCCAACGATGGGCGGTGTATCTGCATCACTTGCCATGTTAGGTGACGTTAATGTCGCTGAGCCAAAAGCATTAATTGGTTTTGCAGGCCCACGCGTTATTGAGCAAACAGTACGTGAAACGCTTCCTGAAGGTTTCCAACGCAGTGAATTCTTGTTAGAGCACGGTGCAATTGACATGATCGTTGACCGCCGTGAAATGCGTGACACCCTTGCTCGCATCCTCGCAAAATTTATGAACTTGCCTTCTACCGAACAAGAGCATAGAGTAGCGTAAATTTCAGCTTAACTGATTACACGCTATGACAGAAATCCTTCCTAGCCAATCATCGAGCCTTGATGATTGGCTTTGTTATTTAGAAAGTATCCACCCTGCAAATATTGAGATGGGCTTAGAGCGCGTTGCACGCGTTGCTAATCAAGTCGATTTACTCAATAGCCCTAGCAAAATTATCCTTATCGCAGGTACGAATGGTAAAGGCACGACTGCGCGTTGTCTTGAAAGCCTTCTTCTGGCGCAAGGCTTTAGTGTTGGTACGTATGCTTCTCCTCATTTAATTCGATATAACGAGCGAGTGCGTATTAACGGACAAGAGCTGGACGATCAATTTCATGTTGATGCGTTTGATATGCTCGAAAAAGGCCGAGGTGACACGTCACTGACTTATTTTGAATATGGCACCTTAGGCGCGTTAGCTATCTTTAAACGCCATGCTGTTGATTACGTGCTGTTAGAAGTCGGGTTAGGTGGACGATACGATGCAACAAATATTGTTACACCGCATGCCTGTGTGATTACTACCATCGACCTTGATCATAAAGAATACCTAGGTGATACACGTGAGCTTGTCGGTTACGATAAAGCCGGTATTTTTCGTAACAATACTCCCGCAGTTGTTGGCGATTTAAATATACCTCATACGGTTACCGATTACGGTAATGAAATTAACGCGGATATGGTGTTATCTGGCCGTGATTTTACTTTTGCCGAGGACGCAGACGGGTTTAATTGGCAGTATCAGGGAAATAACTGGCGCTTTGCAAAGCCTGCCATCCCTTGTCAAAACGCTGCAACTGCACTGACGTTATTAAGCAAGCTTGCACTTTTACCACGTGAGCAGCAGGTGCGTGAGTGCTTGGCAAATTTAACGGTAGAAGGGCGCTTTCAACAATTAAGCGACACACCACGTGTTTTTACCGATGTTGCACATAATCCTGAGTCAGCACGTTATTTAGCGCGCAAATTAAGCGTGTATAAAGATCAAGGGTTTAAAATTCATGCATTAGTCGCTATGCTTGCAGATAAAGATAAAGTGGCTGCGATGTCGGCCGTGGCAGATGTGGTTGATGAGTGGTCATTAGCGAGCTTAGATTGTTTTCGTGGAGACACAGTTGAAAATCTAGCGAAGGCACTGGCTGAGACACCATCGACAGCACCCAGCACGCATTACCCCAATGTAGAAGCTGCGCTGGATAAAATAGTGCAAACAGTCGATGCGAACACCTTAGTGATTGTGTTTGGTTCGTTTATCACTGTGGCTGCAGCCATTAACTACTTTAAAAAATAGAGAGGAATTCGGTGAACGCAGGGTTTATTAATCGCTTAGTAGGGACCACCATTGTGGTTGTAGCGGCTATTGTCTTTATTCCAAATATTTTGGATGGAGAGAAGGTTCATTACACAGACGGCTTTAAAGCGATCCCTGAACGCCCAGAGTTCACGACGATTGACTTACAAGAGGCGATTGATAATAAGGTCGCCTCAACAGAGCAGCCCTTAGCAGCGCAGGTAGAAGATATTCAGGCTGATGACGCAAAGCTTGCTTCAGACCACGTTAAACAAATCGATGAACCCGCCAAAATGGTCGAAGCATCGACAGACGACACCGTGACTATTGCTAAAATAGAGCCTAAAGCGGAAGTTAAAACGCAAGTTAAAGCGCAGCCTAAGCCTGCTGAAAAAACAGCAGAACCGGCACGCAAAGCCGAAGAAAACTTGACGCAAATGGCTTATGTGATTCAACTCGGTAGCTTTTCGCACGCTCCAAACGTTAAATCACTGCAAGAAAAGCTAAAAGCAAACGGCTTTAAAACCTTCACTCGTCCAATTAAGACCCCTAATGGCACTTTAACAAAAGTCTTTGTGGGTCCGTCACTGAATAAGAAAGAGCTTGAGAGTAAACTGCCCGAGTTAAAACAGCTAACCAAGTTAAATGGCAAAGTTACTCAGTTTGAAGTAACAAAGTGATCTAACCTAAGTTGCACGCTTTCATACCAATGCGCTTATTTAGTTCCTTAAAGTGATTTAGTCTAATTGCGGATTGGTATAACCCCTTAACCCCTTAACCCCTTAACCCCCTAACGAATCCTGTAACAGCGACAAGGGGGCTTTCACCGAACGGGTGGCGATACAGCTCAAGTATCATTTAAGTTGCCACAACACCGTATAGCCCCCCTTGTAACGTGCCAAAGGGCATGGCTAAAACATGTTTTTACTGCCTTGTTGATTTAGCCAAGATATCACTATTGCCTGCAATCAATGCCTTGTCTAAATACGTTTTATATCATGCTGAAATCTTGCATCTACAGGTGGTTTGGGTATAGAATGCGCCCCAAATTAACGACTAGTTGGTTATTATGATCTGGGTTGATTACGCCATACTTGGCATCATTGCACTGTCTACCATCATTGGCTTAATACGTGGCTTTGTAAAAGAAGCAATGTCATTGGCTGTATGGGCTGGCGCATTTATCATCTCTAGCTTGTTTTACCAATATTTAGCATCCTTCCTAACAAGTATTTCAGAACCCCTTTTAAGAAATGCTGCCGCAATAGCCATATTATTTTTTGCGACACTCCTGTTAGGTGGATTACTAAACTATATTTTAGGTGAGCTTGTACAACGTACTGGTTTATCTGGCACCGACCGTGTTTTTGGCATAGTGTTTGGTGCGCTTCGAGGCGTGTTGGTCGTGAGCGCGTTACTCTTCTTTCTTGATGCTTTTACCGGTGCGCCTAATACGCATTGGTGGGGCAACTCTATTTTGATTCCAGAATTTGGCTTTGTTGTTGAGTGGTTCTTTTCGTACCTCGAAAACAACTCAAGTTTTTTAAATTCTGTAAACCGTTAATCGGCGAGGATAAATTTAATGTGTGGTATCGTTGGCATAGTCGGAACTTCTCCTGTTAATCAGGCGATATATGATGGCTTAACTGTTTTGCAACACCGCGGTCAAGATGCAGCTGGCATCATTACCATTGAAAACAACACGTTTAGCTTACGTAAAGCCAATGGCCTAGTTAAAGATGTATTTCATACCCGTCATATGAAGCGTCTACAAGGAACGATTGGTATTGGCCATGTTCGCTACCCGACAGCTGGTTCATCTAGCTCGTCTGAAGCGCAACCTTTCTATGTTAACTCGCCATTTGGTATTGCACTTGCGCACAATGGTAACTTAACAAATGCAGAAGCATTAAAGCAGCAATTATTTTCAGAAGCTCGCCGTCATGTTAATACAACATCAGACTCTGAAATCTTACTTAATATCATGGCGCATGAGTTAAGTAAGCCAAATAAATTAAAGCTTGAAGCACAAGACATTTTTGATGCTGTCACTGAAGTAATCAATAAAGTAAATGGTGGCTATGCAACAATTGCAATGATCATCGGCCACGGTATTGTTGCTTTTCGTGACCCGAATGGTATTCGTCCGTTAGTATTTGGTAAGCGTGAAACGGCAAACGGCACAGAATATATGTTTGCATCAGAAAGCGTCGCATTAAAAACAGACGGTTTTGAGTTTGTACGTGATGTTGCGCCAGGCGAAGCGATTTATGTGACTGAAGACGGTCAGCTTTTCTCTCAACCTTGTGCTGAAAAAACGAGTTACTCGCCTTGTATTTTTGAGTTTGTTTACTTTGCACGCCCAGATTCAAACATTGACCGTATGTCAGTGTATGCAACGCGTGTCAACATGGGTACCAAGCTCGGTGAAAAAATTGCACGTGAATGGGCCGATAAAGACATTGACGTTGTGATCCCTATTCCTGAAACATCATGTGATGTCGCACTGGAAATTGCTTCTGTACTTAACTTGCCATACCGCCAAGGTTTCGTTAAAAACCGTTATATTGGTCGTACATTTATCATGCCTGGCCAAGAAATGCGTAAAAAGTCAGTTCGCCAGAAATTAAATGCGATTGACCGTGAGTTCAAAGGTAAGAATGTACTGCTTGTAGATGACTCAATTGTACGTGGTACTACCTCAGCGCAAATCGTTGAGATGGCACGTGAGTCAGGTGCTAAAAATGTATACTTTGCTTCAGCAGCGCCTGAAATACGCTTCCCGAACGTGTACGGTATTGACATGCCTTCGGCTGCTGAGCTGATTGCGCATGGCCGTGAAGTAGAAGACATTAATGCAAGTATTGGTGCAGATGGCCTAATCTATCAGTCACTTGATGACTTAATCTCGGCAGTAAGCCAAGAGAACCCTGAAATCACACGTTTTGAAACATCGGTATTTGATGGTCAGTATATTACGGGTGATATTGATCAGGATTATTTAAACCGCATTGACCGCTTACGTAATGATTCAGCGAAATCAACACGTGAAAATGCAATGTCGTCAGGTTTAGAGTTACACAATCAAGAAGAGAATGGTGCTGATTAATTAGCAACTCGCTTGAATAATAAAAAAGGAGCTTGCGAGCTCCTTTTTTGTTTGTGGAAAGAAAGGATTTAATTCTCGTTAGGTAAACATAGGATGGACAATGCCGTTAGTCCACAAAATAGCGGTTGCAGCTAAAATAATAACCAATAAAATCAGTCCGCATGTGACCACTGAACTGGCATAAATAAAACCTCGCTCCTCAGGGATATGCATTAAAATGGGCACCCCTGTGTAGAGTAAATATACCGAGTAAGCAAGCGCGACCAAGCCTACACACACGACAAACCACAGCTCGGGTAGAAATGCAGCAAGCGATGACATAAACACCGGTGTTGCCGTATACGCAGCAAGTTCCAAAGTTTGTGTAAAGGTCGGTTTTGCTCCAAACGTAACGGCCATCCAATGCGCAAGGTAGGCCAGCGCAAATACGCCTACTATTAGTGCAAAATACATCGCAACCGCGATAAGCAATGCACTATCATGGGTCAAAAAGACTGCCTCACCTGAGCCAATGCTCCAACCCAAATGAACTGAAGAGTAATACCCCATAATAGAGGGGATACACGCGATAAGTAAGATATGTGATAAGCTGTAACGCAAGCTTTCATGCCGGTTATCAATGGTTTGCCACTCTTCGAGTGGATGAGCATATAAGCCCCATAGATGGTTTAGAATCATAATTGTTGCCCCTGTAAAAAAGGAATATGAGCTGTTTTATTTTTGTACAGCTTTGATTAAGTTATGGTTCACTTATTAAATCTTGTCAAGAAGCTGAAATAATCGAATACTCAGTTAAGATGTAACTCTTTAGTGCATATAAGAAATTACTTTTGCCCTGATTTGGGTCATGGAGTGAAACGATATTTATGTGGTAAAATGCACGCTTGTTTGACGATGAGAATAGAATCAGTGCCTTACTCTGCATTATTAGCCCCGATACAGTCATTTTTGCAATGCGAAACACCCGATGAGTGGATTGTTGCGGCAACCAAAAAAGAAAACTTAGATATCGTATTAATCGATCACTTAATTTGTGAATTAAAAGCGGCACAGAGTGCGATGTTTTTAATTCGTAAGTATGCGGTTGATAAAGAAAGTGCGGATGCGTTACTTGAATGGTTAAAGCCCTTTGAAACACTTATTTATAAGCGCGACGGCGATTGGCGTGAGCTTGCCGATAAAAACAAGCTGACTAAGTCGATGATCCCAAAGTCGGATTCACCTTATGGGCAAGATCTCATTGATAAAATGGTCATGCTTATTAAAGAAGAGCTGCATCATTTTTATCAAGTGCTTGAGATTATGGATGAATATGGCATTGAGTATAAAAGTATTACCCCATGTCGTTATGCCAAAGGGATGCTGCGCCACGTAAAAACTTACGAGCCAGATGCCTTAGTTGATAAGTTAATTATTGGTGCCTACATTGAAGCACGCTCGTGTGAACGTTTTGCCAAATTAGCGCCGCATGTTGATAAACGCTTAGGTGATTTTTATATTTCATTGCTGCGCTCAGAAGCGCGTCATTACCAAGACTATTTAACACTTGCGCAAGAGATCTGTGAGTTCGATATCAGCGAGCGTGTCGAATTTTTTGCGCACATTGAAGCTGAGTTAATTTCAACGCCTGATGACGATTTTAAATTTCACAGTGGGGTGCCTGCTTAAGGCATCTCAGTGCGAATAAATGGTGAGTAGAAGGCTTGTTTTTCTTTGTCACTTAGATGATAACGATTAAGGATTATTTCTGCTTGGCCATTGTTAATTATTTCGACCAAGCCTTTTTCTAATTCGTTTTGAAATTCAATTGATTGAGGATGGCTTTTAGCTGAAATGATATAAAGTTGATGAGTCGCAATATTGGGTTTTAACGCGGTAATAACCACATCGCTGTTTTGTAATTTACTATTATGTGCGAGCCAGTATTCAGCCACTTCTTGCGTACCTGCTACGAGGTCAACCCGTTCTTGCTGAAGCAAGTAAAGGCTTTCAACTAAATCACGTGTGGTTGTAATACCTAATGTTGTGTTGTTCGTAAATTCTTCACTACTTACATAATCTTCCCCCATACTAATGGTATAAGGTTTCAGAGAATCAATAGAGCCATTGTAACGAATTACGGCATCTTGGCGCTTAAACAAGACAACATTGGCAAAGCCGAGAGGTTTTGAATAATAAAATACTTTGGCTCGATCTTCTGAGTAAAAAGCACCTAGAACAGCAATGTGCTTATGTCGTTTGGCTAATTTAAGTGCCCGAGCCCACTGTGTATATTCAATGACGGCTTTTTTATTTTGACTTTTTAAAGCGGCAATAACCACCTCATGAACCCAACCCGGTTTTTCACTATTATCGATTAGAAAAGGTGGGAAAGGCTCTGTGACTAACCGCCAAGTTTGGCTATTGAGTGTAAAGCAAACTAGTAAGCAGCACAGGCATGTTAATCGTGTAATCATAAAACGGCACGCTTTAAACGGAGACTCTGTTCAAGCATAGCTAAAATTCTTACGATTTAAAGGGGGTGTGGACGAGTTCTTGATTGTTGGGGGTTACTCTTAAATATGAGCCTTGTTCATACCAGTCACCTAACACAGTACGAATTAACGTTTTACCATTAACAGTGTATTGATGAACATTTGGGCGGTGTGTATGACCGTGGATCATATTGGCAACGTGGTGCTTTTTGAACATGGCAAGTACAGCTTCTTCGGTTACATCAAGAATTTCGAGTGCTTTACCTGCTTGGCTTTGTTTTGACTTTTCGCGGGCGTTACGGGCAATTTTCTTTCTGTACCATAGTGGCATCGCTAACATGAGCTTAGGCCACCACCAACCACGACTTTTTTTACGAAACTTTTGATATTCAATATCTTGAGTACACATTTCATCGCCATGCAGTAGCACCGTCGGCGTGCCATATAAATCAATAACAACCTGTTCAGGCAGCAACGTCATATTGGCGCTGTTGGCATAGCCGTCACGCATAATAAAGTCTCGATTGCCGTGTATGAAAAAAAGCTCAGTACCACTTTCAGCTGCTTGTCTTAAGTGTGCAGCCACACGTTCTGAAAGTGTCGTTTGATAGTCATCACCAACCCAAACTTCAAAAAAATCACCCAGAATATATAACGCATCTACGTCATCATTAATAATCTTGTCATCAAGAAAATCAAAAAATGCCGTGGTGATATCAGGGCGGTTTTCTGTTAAATGGAGGTCGGCAATAAAATAGCTCTGTTTCATAGTCACTCGCAAAAAAGCGGGCTTAAGCCCGCTTATAAAGACTCACCGTTAGCTTAGCTAACAGTTACTTTTTCGATAATTACATCTTCAAGTGGTACGTCTTGGTGGAAGCCTGCGCTGCCAGTCGCAACACCTTTGATTTTGTTTACGATGTCCATACCTTCAACTACTTCTGCAAACACACAATAGCCCCAGCCTTGTGAAGTTTCGCTGCTGAAGTTTAAGAAATCATTGTCGTTCACGTTAATGAAGAACTGTGCAGTCGCTGAGTGTGGATCAGGCGTACGTGCCATGGCTAATGTACCAACTTTGTTTGCTAGGCCATTGTTTGCTTCATTTTGAATAGGGTTATTAACTTCTTTTTGAACCATACCTGGCTCAAAACCACCGCCTTGAACCATGAAACCATCAATTACACGGTGGAAAATAGTGCCGTTGTAAAAGCCTGCGTTTGCATACTCTAAAAAGTTTTTAACAGTGTTTGGTGCATCGCTTTCGTGCATTTTGATGGTGATATCACCAAAGTTTGTGTGTAGAACAACCATGAGGTTTCCTATATCTGGTTTAATAATGCCGTTATTTTATAGCACTTAGCTAAGATTAACAAAGTGCTTGTTGAGAAGATTAACAAAGTGCTTGTTCAATTGATAAAGCGCTAGAGCAGTGGCTTTGCAAGTGTTACCATAGAGAATCTCGAAACACCGTTAAGGACATTTTATAAATGGTACAAATTTACAACACACTTACACGACAAAAAGAACAGTTTAAACCCCTTGTTGATGGCAAAATCGACATGTATGTGTGTGGTATCACTATTTATGATTACTGTCACATTGGACATGCGCGTACTTTTGTTGGCTTCGACGTTATTGTCCGTTACCTGCGCCATATTGGTTACGACTTAAAATATGTCCGCAATATTACGGACGTTGATGACAAAATAATCAAGCGTGCTCATGAAAACGGTGAGTCTATAAATGACTTAACAGTCCGTATGACTAAAGCGATGCACGAAGACTTTGATAGTTTAAACATGCTTCGTCCTGATGTTGAGCCAACGGTAACCAACCACATGGATGAAATCATCGCCATGGTTGAGCGTTTAATAGCGAAAGGTCATGCTTACGTAGCAGCTGACGGCGATGTATTGTTTGATGTATCAACATTTGAGCAATACGGCGCACTTTCACAGCAAGACTTAACTATGTTGCAAGCGGGTTCGCGTGTTGAAGTTGCGCAAGATAAGCAAGATCCGCTTGATTTCGTACTTTGGAAAAGAGCCAAGCCAGGTGAGCCTTCGTGGTCATCGCCATGGGGTGAGGGTCGTCCTGGTTGGCATATTGAGTGTTCGGCAATGAGCTCTAAACATTTAGGTGAGCATTTTGATATTCATGGGGGAGGATCAGATTTACAGTTCCCACACCACGAAAACGAAATTGCTCAATCATGCTGTGCAAACAACGGTAAGTACGTAAATACCTGGATCCATACAGGCATGGTGCAGGTAAATAAAGAGAAGATGTCTAAGTCATTGAACAACTTCTTTACCGTACGTGACGTACTAACAGAGTACGATGCTGAGTCGGTTCGTTATTTCTTAATTTCGGGTCATTACCGCAGCCAACTTAATTACTCGCAAGAGAACCTTGAGCAAGCACGCTCTTCATTAGAGCGCATTTACACGGCATTACGCGGTGTAACACCTGTTGAGTGTGAATTAGCCGACAATGAATACGTTACAAAATTCAGAAAAGCAATGGACGATGACTTCAATACACCTGAAGCATTACCTGTGTTATTTGAATTAGCAAAAGAGCTTAACCGTGTGAAAGACAGCGATGCAGAGCAAGCTGGAAAATTAGCTTTTGTGCTTCGTAGTATTGCCGAAGTATTAGGTGTTGCGCAGCAAGACCCAGAAGCCTTCCTGCAAGGCGGTCAAGACGATGACGAAGTAGCACAGATTGAGGCCTTAATCATGCAACGTAATGAAGCCCGCGCTAACAAAGATTGGGCCGCTGCTGATGAAGCACGTGATGCGCTAAATGCGTTAGGTGTGGTGCTTGAAGACTCTGCTGGAAAAACAACGTGGCGTAAAGCGTAAACACTAAGCTAAAATTGAAACCGACAAAAGGTTGCCATATTGGCAGCCTTTTTTGTTTTTAGTTTTTTATTTTTAAGTATTGACCTCAATAAAAGTTGAGGTTTTATTTTATCGCTATTGTGCATTTATAAGGACTTACATTGAATATTTTTCTTGCCATGATCCCCGCTTTTTTATGGGGTACAACTTATGCGGTGACAAAATATGCGACCCCTGATTGGCCGCCGTTATTATTAGGTGCGTTACGCGCATTACCCGCAGGGTTACTTTTATTATTAATAAAACCAAGCTTTCCTCGCGCGCGTCAATGGCCCAGCTTACTCGTTTTAGGCGCTATAAACATCGCCCTGTTTTTTGCGTTTATCTTTATTATGGCGATTAATCTTCCTGCAGCAATTGCAGGTGTTGGCATGGTGTCGGTCCCCGTGGTCGCACTTTTATATGCATGGATAGCAAAAGGACAGCGACCTGCAAAGCCTCAAGCTATTAGTGCAGCCGTATTAGTCGTGCTTGCATGGTTATTGTTCGACCCCGCTTATGTCGCTTTAAATGCACTGGGTGTCGGTGCTTTATTGGGGGCATTACTGACGATTGTGATTGGCAGTACCCTTGTACAAACCTTATCAGTCAGTATTCATTGGTGGGTGGTGCTTACATGGCAGTTAATTATTGGCGGTACTATTTTATTACTCGCTGCGGTTATAGACGGCAGCTTCATTAATCCAACAAATTACCACAGCGTTTTTGAGCCTATTTCAACGCTACAATACAGTGCATTATTTTGGCTTATTGTGCCCAATACAGCGATTGCCTATATTTTATATGTATGGTTACTTGGGCGTATGAGTGTGGCTGAATTTTCGTTTGGCACGATTGCGAATCCAATTGCAGGGATCATCTGTGCAATTATTTTATTAAATGAGCAATACCAACCATGGCAGTATCTGATTATGTTTACGATGATTATTTTTTCGGTGTTGCCGCAAATGCTAAAACTTAAACGCGTGTAAACGTATTCGTTTCACAATAAAAAAGGGTTGCCATGTGGCAACCCTTTTTACAATCAATCATTATTAGCTGTGATATTTTTCACATGCTTCAAGGGTGTTCTCAATGAGGCTTGCAACAGTCATCGGGCCGACACCACCTGGCACAGGCGTGATGAAGTGCGCTTTTTGTTCGGCAATATCATATTGAACATCACCCACAAGTTTGCCAGATTCAAGGCGGTTAATACCTACATCAATGACGATAGCGCCTTCTTTAACCCAGTCACCAGGAATAAATTCGGGTTTACCTACAGCCACCACCAATAAGTCTGCACGACGCACATGAGTTTCTAAATCCTGCGTGAATTTATGACACACCGTTGTTGTACAACCGGCAAGCAGTAACTCAAGTGACATAGGACGACCAACAATGTTCGATGCACCAACCACAACCGCATGCATGCCTTTATAACGCACACCCGTAGAGTCGAGTAGGGTAATAATCCCTTTAGGTGTACAGGGGCGAAGTGCTGGCATACGCTGTGCTAAACGGCCAATGTTATAAGGATGGAAACCATCAACATCTTTATGAGGGGTAATACGTTCAAGAATCTTCTCTGCATCAAGACCTTGCGGCAAAGGAAGTTGAACTAAAATGCCGTCTACTTCTTTGTCTTCATTAAGTTGATCAATTAATGCGAGTAAGTCTTGCTCTGTCGTGTCGCCAGGTAAATCGTAAGATTTAGAAACAAAGCCGACTTCTTCACAGGCTTTGCGTTTTGAACCTACATATACTTGGCTTGCTGGATCTTGACCAACTAACACGACTGCGAGTCCTGGAGCACGTAAACCGTTTGCAACACGCGCTGCAACTCGTTCTGCCACATTACTGCGTACTTGTTTAGCTATTGCCTTACCATCGATGATGTTTGCCGTCATGGGTGACCTTTCATTGGGGTTAGTTAACTTGATACTGATACATCAAAATATGATCATCCGAATAAGGGGCATGGATATAACAAACACGTTTGTTTGATCATATTTTATTATGCTGCGTATTTTCGCAGAAAAGCTGCATAGCGCCAAGATGCAATATGATATAAAGCGTCTATTTATAAAAAAGAGTTCAAATTTTAGCTTATATTTGCAATATTTAACCATTATGAACTAAAAGTGACCGATTGAATTATTTTCTTAAAAAAATGTTTGACCTGACTCGGCCAAATCACTATTATGCACCCCGTTGTTAACGAGGTCACTCGCAAACAATAGTAAGCATCGGCGATTAGCGCAGTTTGGTAGCGCACTTGGTTTGGGTCCAAGGGGTCGCAGGTTCAAATCCTGCATCGCCGACCACTTCTTCTTCAAGAAGCGGTTGCTTACAGGCAAACTTTTGAAGTTTTCGATGCGCCCGTAGCTCAGCTGGATAGAGCAAGAATAACCCCCTAACTAGTTACCAAAATAACAGGGTAATTGAGTGGGTGGGGCTTGCAGAGGTGGTAACGTTACCATTTTAAAAATTTAGCTTACCAAAGTACGTAATATTTTGGTAAGTTATATTAAATGACAATTACATTATATCTTATGTGATTTGACGGCATGATTTGAACGTATTATTGTTTTCTCATGTATGTAACTTTAAAAATTTCGTTCGATTAGCTCAGTTGGATAGAGCATCTGCCTTAAAGCTTGATACTTAGTATCAAAATTAGGAGCCTTTGTTGGGAAACCTTCAAAGTGAATGAAGTCAAATTCAGGGAAACCTTCCTGTTTATTATCAGATGGCAATCCTGAGCCAAGCCTAGTGAAAGCTAGGAAGGTGCAGAGACTAGACGGCTTCGACCTACGTTCTTCGGAATATGGTAGTGGGATAGTCCAGACCACAAAGCCTGAATGTTAGGTGGCAGTGAAAGCTGTAGTGGTATGCTAAGCAGAGGGTCGAAGGTTCGAATCCTTCATCGAACGCCATACTTTATTTTAAGTTTCTTTGACTTAAGAGAAGATAAAAACAAAGAAAGCGACTTTTTATGTCGCTTTTTTTATGCCGAATCCATTCGGCAGTCACCATTCATCCATGAATTTTTGCCCTGTATTAGCCTAACCATTTATGTGCGACTTTTTCCAACAAGCTGAGAAAGCTCTGAGTC
Organism: Pseudoalteromonas sp. MB41; assembly: GCF_020966275.1. Classification (NCBI taxonomy): domain Bacteria; kingdom Pseudomonadati; phylum Pseudomonadota; class Gammaproteobacteria; order Alteromonadales; family Pseudoalteromonadaceae; genus Pseudoalteromonas; species Pseudoalteromonas sp. MB41. Next base: position 72,276 of record NZ_JAJJZF010000012.1, read on the forward strand.
TACCTCATTGGTTTAGCAGGAATGGGTTATTTGTAATTGTAGGGTTGAGTGCAGTAGCCGCATCCATGCGGCTAGGATAAATCCAGTATGTTTTCAGATTTTGCCATCGTTTAGAGCTAAGCATTGAAGTGTAATGCTTTCGAATTTATAGATTTCTAGCATACTCATTTATAAACCAAACACTTCAACGTAAATTTGGTCATCCGAAGTTAGCTGGGCTTGATACTCGATATCATGACTTTTACCGTTTTGGAATTGGATATCAGCAGCACAACTCGTTGCTTTAGCTTGTTCATTAATACCGTTGCTACGAATTGCTATAATGTTAAATGAGATTTTTGACATTCTCTCATCCACTGCGTCTAGTGCTTTGGAAATATTTTCGTCCTTATCTCTATGCTCTTGATAATCGTCATACTGCAACATGCTCAGCTTCAGATAAAAGGTGCGCTTGCTCTAATATTTCATCAGCTTTTGTAACGCCAACAAACTTATCTTTAACGATTGAATTAACAACTTCGCTTTTCTTCATACATGAAATAGTCAAAGTGATTAACGTACATCATTGTCATTGCAATTTCTAAAGACTGCCTCAGAGAATAGAATGCACAATCAAAAAAGCCCTGTTCGAATAGAGTTAAGCTGTTGACTATCAGTTAACTTGCTTCATGAATAAATGTGTTTGCAATATTGCCGTCACTTCGCCCTGTAAAGCTTTCTTCAATATTTGAGATCTCAACAAGCAATTTATCTTTATTTGTATTTGTAAGTGGCTTTAGATGCCTATTTTGCTTTAATTTTCCAAATTCCATAAATACAGCTAATGCAGAGGCTAAGAGATATCCATAAGTTAGCAATCTAGATAACTAAAGACTAATTATAACTTGGCTATTAATTCTTCGTTTTTATATCGGACGATGTAAAAGAATCACTCTAAAGGTCGTTAGCGACCCTTATATACACAATGAAGATGGGCTTAGCATTGATAAAATATGACTTCGCGCTCTTAATAACTTTATGATAAGCCATGTGATTGGTTGGTTTCCGCGAATCTTTAAAGACACATTCCGTGAGAGGGGGGGGTTAATTAATGGGCCGAAATATGGCTTTTGCTCTTGGTTTATTGAAATGCCCTAAGCGAATGCGGTGGGTTCTTATTAGCCTTAACTTTTCTTGGTCGGTTGACCTCTCAAGGTATGTGAATAAAGCATTTAGATGCTTTTTTTTATGTCCGAAATAGACGGAAAAATTTCGTTAATATCACAATCTAATATTATTATTATTTCATATAATCTTTGGAAAGATATGGTAATTGTTCCAGATTCAATCCTGCTAACATAGCTTTGTTCAACATTAAGACGGTGGGCTAGCTCGGCTTGGCTCCAATCTTTCTTTATGCGAGCTATTTTTATGTTCTTACCAATAATTTTTGTAATTGACCGCATCAAATAAGAATCCAAAGATTAAAAATATAATGATCCCATATTGTTATTGGCTGTCATATGTATTAAGTTACATATTATATGCATGATCATACATAAAAGGGTGTTATGGAATACGATTTAGAATCATTTTTTGATACAGTCATTGGCCTGAACAATATTGATAATTTTACTGCTAGAGATATAAGTTTTGGTTTTTGTTGCTTTGCTAAAGCAGAACACTTTGAAATTGCGAATATACAAAAGCAAGTATCTGTCTATTTAAAAAAACTGACAAGGAGGGGGCTTCTTGAAGAGTCTGTGTCGGGAACAACAAAGCAAAAATTTAAAACGTACAGAAAGACATATCTTTTTCATTCAAATTTCGATTCTGCTAAAAATGATTCTAAACTAGATGTCCAATTTATGAAAGATTGTGAAAGTGAGATATCAAGGTACAGTTTTAAGATATTAGAATACGACATGGCACTGAAGAAGTGTGATGAAATGTGCAAACAAAGTAACAATTTAAAAGCTATCATTAAGTCTACTGATGAGCTATTACGAGTTAGAAGAAATAGCCTTCAAAAGAAAAAAGAGTTGCTACTTGAGTTAAGTACATTTTATAAAATGGAAGTACCGAATGCTCATATTGAAAGCGGTAAATGATTGGAACTAAATGTGAAACGCTTAGAACTTTAGAGTAAGTGATTAGTAATTGTTGAGCATCAACTTCATATAAGATAATTAATAGATTCACAGGCTATTAATTATAAATTTAAAGGGAATTTAATGACAATAGAAGAATATAACTTATCATCAGATAAGCCACTAAATGACATAGAACAAGACGTACTGGGATACTCTAAATTCGCTACCAATTTAGCAAGATGTATTACTGCTGGTACATTTGATGATGGGATAGTTTTTTCTCTCTATGCTGAATGGGGAGCAGGTAAGTCAACAACTTTGTCATTTCTTGAAAGTGAAATAAAAAATCAAGCACCTGATATTGAAATATTGCACTTTAATCCTTGGTGGTTTTCAGGTGAGGATGCACTATTAAAGTCATTTTTCACACAATTAAGAGCGCTTTTTTCTAACTGGCAATCTAAAGGGAAAAGCATCGCAAAAAAGCTAGGGGTAATCTCTGAAGTACTTGCTAAAGCTCCAATAGCAGAAGCTAAAGCAGTAGATGCATTAATAAAGAAATTATTGGGAACTGATTTAAATCAACTTAAAAAAGAGATTGAGTTATTACTCCGACAAGAGCAAAAAAAAATTGTTGTGATTATTGATGATATTGATCGGTTGACAGGTGAGGAAGTTAAGCAATTATTCAAATTGGTTAAAGCCGTTGCTAATTTTCCAAATATAGCCTATTTACTTGCATTTGACAGAAAAGTGGTTGCTAGCAGTATAGAAAAATCACTCAATGTAAATGGTAGCGATTACATTGAGAAAATCGTTCAAGTACCTTTTGAATTACCTCCTCCAGATCCAAGTGGTTTAACTAATTTATTTATATCCAAAATAAATTACATTTTCAGAAATGTTCCAGAGAAAGAACATGACCAGACGCATTTCGGAAATATCTACCATGATGGCATCAAATATTTCTTAAAAACTCCAAGAGATGTTATTCGTTTATCAAACTCTTTGTCGATTACTTACAAAGGTGTTGAGGGTGAGGTTAATTTCTGTGATTTTACGGCTATTGAAACTCTGAGGGTATTTGAACCGAAAATATATGACTTTATCCGTAGGAATGAGTATTTGTTTTCAGGCGTTGAAAGCAATTATGGTTATTCAAGAGATGATAAGCAACTAGAGCTTAAAAGAAATAAATTAAACACATTATTCGAAATGGCTGAAAAAGTCCCTTCAAAAGTTATAAAAGATCTACTACTAAGAATATTCCCTAAAGTTAGCTCAATCACTGGAAATATTATGTATGGAAGTGACCATTCACCATATTGGCGAAAAGGTAAGCATATATGTGCACCTGAGCTATTTAATGTTTATTTCCAGTTTTCATTACCAAGCAGTATTGTCAGCTCAAATGAGGTGGAAGCTGTTGTTGAGGCAACAAGTACACAGTCGGACTTAGAAAAAGTGATATTAAAGCTTTCAATCGAGGTACTTGCTAATAATAGAACTAAGCTAAGTAGTGTGTTAGAGCGCCTAGTTGATTATTTAGCAGATTTAGAAAAGCAACAGGTAATCAATATTATCAATATGATTTTTAATATAGGGGATAAGTTACTGATAGAGAATGATGAATCTGAAGGTATGCTAGCTTTTGGCGGTAATAACTTACGTTTAGGTCGCTTAATGTTTTCAGGAATTAAGCAATTAACTAATGATAAAGCAGAAAGATTCAATGTGTTAAAGGCTGCTTTTGAAAATGGTGAGGGTATTGTTACTATGGCTGACCAAGCAACAATACTAGGTCAAGAGCACGGTAAATATTCTTATGATAAAGGCGTTCGTGATGACTCACTTATTGAGCTTAAGCATCAAGAAAGGTTAGAGCAAATAGTATTAAGTAGAATTCGGGCTGATGTTAATGCCAGTCTACTAGAGCTGAATAATAATTCGGTTAACTTGATATATGACTGGGCTAGGTGGGCTGATAATGAAGAAATAACCTTGTGGCTTAAAGAACAATTGCGTAAAGAACCAATGAAAATTCTTTTTTTGCTTAAAGGGTTTTGTACAAAAAGTTACTCTCACTCAGGTAATGATAGAATTGCACGTAAAAATGAGCGCCTCAATGTTAAAAATTTAAGCGAGTTTCTTGACATTGAAGAGGCCAAAGAGATAGCAAAAAGTATTTACGATCACACAGATGAGCTTGATAAGGAATTAATTAAATTCTTTTTCAGTGAATGTAACTTATTCGAATCGGACCCCAGTACATTCGATAGACATTAAAAATTAAAGTCAGCATATTCACTTACATTGTTTAATCTCAGCAGGTACGCAAGATAAGGCCTCAAGGGAGAGATAGAAAAAGGCTGTTTATATTCAGTTGAAGTGTTATCAACGTTGTTTTAATGAAAATGCTAGCGGTTCTTAATGAGTTTAATACTTCATTTGTGAAGATAAATATGGCAGCAAAATGATGCGTGTATAGCTAGGCATGTTTAACACACATTGAAAAACGAATAAGTTACCTAGCACGTTATACCCGAGAACGTGTGATGTCTAATTAACGTTTATAATCAGCAAATATATAGTTTGTAAGCTTTAAATACCGGGATTAAACAGGTGATAATCGCGATAAAGTGATGATACTGAGTGATGATGAGTTTTTACGAAGATATTGACAAGCATGTATTGTAAAAAGGGTTTGCGGGTATTTGTCATTATGGTTTTTTAGCCAATGCATGTCGCAAGCTGAAGTAGGCATTAATTAGGCCACAAGGATCACACTGGTAAAGTAGATAAGCCAAAGACAGAAAACGTAGGTGTCTTGCGGCTAATTAATGTATTCAAGTTAGATGTAACAACGACGAAAGTTGAACGAGCTAGCGGCTTCTATATTCGTAAAAATAAAATTGCTAATCTGGCCAAGTTTAGGTGTAATGAATACATAATAAACGCTGAGCAATGCAGGGAAGCTTACATAACTAGCTTTGCTAATTAATTTAGCTAGGAAAGTAGACCCCAAAAAGCAAATTCTCATAGCATAAAAAATATTAACTACATGCTGCATAAATACTAAAATGTTATAACTCTACGAGGAAGCAATTCTTAATTAAACTTTTATGGTGTTTCTATGAAGTGTTGTCATAGATGTTTATAGTAATGGAGTAAAAATGCCTTTAAATGAAGAGAACTTTGAAAACTTTTATCGTGGTAATAGTGCCGAGCATATTGTCTCTAGCCAAATTTTTTTTCATGGTTTTGAAGCTCATAAGTACAACCCTGATTTTGGTGTGGATTTATTAGTCACAAATAAAGCTAGGCAAAAATATTTGAGCGAAGAACCTATCGAATTTAATATTCAGGTAAAGTCATCATTAGTGGTTAAGAATCGGGCTTCAATCTCAATAAATAAGGAAGAGTTTGCGCATTTAATGCAGCAAAACAACCCTGTGCTCACATCAGTTCTTTTTGCCCCTGAATTCATTGGGCAACCTAGTATATATAACAACTTAAATCCTCATGCTCAAACTCTTCACTCAATGGATGAATGGCTAGAGAATTCATGGGCAGAGCAAAATTATCACTCACAGTTTAACGTCCCTAAATCAAGGAATAAATGTGAATACCTTAAAAACAAGAAAGCAGCTAACAACTTAGCTCTTGATGGTTATGAGAGCACTTTGTTTTGGCTAAATAAAAACCAACTTAAAAAAGCCCTGGAACTAGGGGTGTTGCAACAAGGAAAAGACAATTACTATTTAAACTTGGCCAAAGATGATGAAGGTACTTGGTATTTTCAATCTACTGATGATTCCTCGTACTACCCATATATAGAAATTAGTCACCTTAGTTATCTTTTTCTTAAAAAGCATAATTATGGTATAGAAATGGAAGACTTTTCACATAGTTTTTAATTGTTTAAAAGTAAAAGCATCAATGATTTTCAAACAAGTTACTCAAAAGAACGCATAATGTTTGTATTTCGTTATTTCATCCCTAATTATAGCCAAGCATTTATGCGCCTATTAGTAAGGCGTAATGTGTTTCAAGCAAGGAGGTATTATGGCTAGTAAAAAAGTTTGGCAAGCGGGTTTGGACGCCTTAATACAAACAACACCACTTGTTGGGCCTTCATTAGCCGCGATGTCTAGAGCGGCTTCAGATTCTGAAAGTGCTTCAGAATCACAAGACTTAACTATTTTAGATCATGAGGCCCAGCGCCAAAAGATTGAGTTATCAATGGCTGAAATGCAGGCTAAAGTTGCGCAAGAAGTTGCAATTGCAAGGCGAATAGAAGAGGCAGATGAAGTTGAAATTGAAGAGTATTACGAAGGTGAAGTAGAAGGTAATGCTGGATTAAAAACTGATGGAGAAAATTTATCCATTGGTGTTGGTGGTAAAGGTAGTCGAGTTACAAAAAGAGTATATCGTTTCAAACGCACAACAAGTAAAACATAACAAGTTACTCAAGTTCTTTCGTAAACTCTTTCTTTTTTTGAATCCCTTTAGCATCAACAAAAAATTATAGTTGGCAATACATTACGTTATTTGTTAAGAAGGACTTATTAAATACATTAGCGTAACATCGGTAGAAAGATGCGCGACGTGCGCACTGTAAAATTGTTAGTTTTCTCATCAACATCATCATTTATCAACAAGGATAGAAATGGATACTTTCATTGAATTTGTAAAATCAGACATTGGGGTCACGCTGGCTTGGCTATGTACTGTAGGAAGTACATTCTTTGCTGTGATTACATCAAAGAAAAATAAACAGTTGGAAATAAAAATTGGTGAAATAACTAAGAATTCAACAGTAGATAATAGTCAGGATAGCGTTATGCAAAACGGCCAGAAGAATGTATATACAAAGAACAACTCTGGCGGCATGAAAATTGACATGTAAGGACTGAATCTTGACCATAGGAAATGAAGGGGGTAACACCCCTGTAAATAAAACAGTTCAAGTTGAACGTAATGCTGGAAATATTATAATCGGGGATTCACCCGAATATGAGATCAGCTCGGCTATAAATGAGTTGCTAAAGTCATTAGCTAATAAGCCTTTTACGTTTAAGAAAAGCAGAAGGCGCCCGTCCTCTGAAACAGTTGTAAAGATTCAACACAATAATCTTAAAGCTAAAAGTCATATCATAAAGCAATACTTAGATCATTCCTCAAAAGTAGAAGAAGCCTATTTCGAGATAGACTCACTGATAACTTTTGGAAAAGATACAATCCTGCAAAATTTAAACGATTTATATTATCTTGCTTTAGATTCTGTTGAAATCGACTATCTAACTTGCGATATAAACATAGCTAAAATCAGAGAAAATTCAGAGTTTATTTTAGATTTTATTATTCAAAGATTAAAAAATACTGTATTTGAATCAAAAAACACTCCAGCTTACAAAGAGCATGTAGAATTGGGCGTGAATGTCGTCGTCGCTCATGCTTTTATTGAGTGCATAATTATGGAAAATCCAACTTATGATTCCTAAAAATGGTTGTGACCCAGAAATAAATGTTGTGAGTATCGGGGCAAAAATTCTAAAGAAATTGGCAGAGGAAAATCCGTCCATGGATACGATACTCACTGACTGTTCTTCAGAACTAAAAGTATCGATTGATCACATTATATTGTCATTAGATTGGTTGTTTGCAATTAAGGCTATTGGGGTTAATGGAACAGAGGTTTTTATAAATGAAGCTTGATAGCCTTGAAATAAAGATAAATAGCGAAGTAAAAAGATTGGTTAAATTTGAGACAGGCCTTAACCTCATCACAAACAAGCCTAACTCTGGTCGTACAGGGAACAGCGTCGGAAAATCAACATTATCAAGAGTGGTTGATTTTCTAATGCTAGGAAGTATAGACAATATTTACATCGATGAAGAGTTCAAAAAGCCAAATCTTGAGATAGAAGCGCTTTTTAAGAACAACATTGTAACTGCTTCTCTCAGTTTTTTTGACTTCTCAAATAAAATAAATCAAATTTCTCGAAATCTATGTATTGGTGGTGAATCTGAATCTAAATTCTGGGTAAATGGTGAAAGTGTTGAAGAAAAGGGATATGAGTCATTTATTCAGGATAAAATCTTTAATATATCTACTAGAAGGCCTTCTGTTCGAGCTGTAGCGCCTAAATTCATTAGAAATGACAGTCATAGAATGTTAAGTACGACCAAATTTCTTGATAAACGACAAGGACCAAAAGATTACAGCGAACTTTTTTTATACCTTTTCGGTTTCAATAATACGTATCTACTTACAGAAAAAAGAGATGCAACGAATCTGGTTAATAGACGAAAAAGGAATTCCACTTCAATCAATGCTCTAGTGAAAGAGCAAAAGCCAAAAAGTGAGATCAAGAAATATAAGGCAGATGCTAAAGAGCTAGAGAGCAACCTTTTAACATTCGAATACTCGTCAGAATATTCGAATCCAATAGAAAGGCTTTCAGAACTACAAGTAAAAGAAGACCGATATACCGAAGAGCTTCTATCAATACAGCGAAAAGTAGACAATATCAATCATACTATCGAGCTATTATCCAAAGACAAAGATGGTTATTTAATCAACGAGCTTAAAGTTATATATAGTTTCTCTGGTGTAGCAATTGATGGAGCCTTAAAAGAACTTGAAGACGTTATTTTGTTCCATAGAAATCTCGTTGAAAAAAAGAGGCACTTTCTTACGATTGACCTGCCTAAATTGAATGAGGAATCTGAAGGTCTTCAAGCAGAGCTCAGTTCAATACGGAAAGATAAGTTACAAGTTTTTTCTGATATGAGGTCCAAGGAAAGCTTAGACAATGTGACTAAAAATCTGAAACGCCTTGGTGAGCTTAAAGTTGAGCTTGGAAAGTTAGAAGGTCTAATGGAACAGCAGTCCAAGGCAAAATTAGATCAAACTGAAGCTGAAGTTCAATTGCAAAAAATCCTTGAGGCTATTTCCAAAGAGATTGACAATGTTTATGAGTTTGAGAAAAAATTCAATTCACATTTAGGATCTCTTACAAAAAGTCTTCACGATGAAGAATACAGCATAGACTTAGAATTCAATAAGGATAGCGGTATTTGTTCTATAGAGCTCAATAACTCAGCAACTAACCCTGAGGGTGGAAAGAAGAAAGCTGAAGTCATTGCTTTTGATTTTGCATATATACATGCCATTAATGAGTTAAAGCTGAATCGACCAAATTTTATATTTCATGACAGTATCGAGGATATTGACAAAAAACAGATTGAAGATATTTTCAAAGAAGCAAAGAAGCTACCGGGTCAACAGATTCTGTCAATGCTATCAGATAAAATATCAGAAGAAACTTACAAGAAGATATCCAAAAATGTAATCTTATCTCTTGATGAGGATGAAAAGTTCTTTTGTGTTTAAACAAAAACTAACAAGTCAAATCACTCGGGCGCAGCGAAGCTGCGCCGGTGTTTGAGGCGTTATACCCTATGGAGGAGTGAACTTGGGTTCTTATGTTGTTTCTGAAAGTGTTCTAAAACAGGTGCTTGTAACTTTATACCGGAGGGTTGTCTCCAAGCAAGAAAAGACTGTTATTGATTTAAAGCGCATTAAGTTTCACGGATTCGACAGAGACATGGAGCAAGATGTGCCGCAGGTTGTGGACAAAACGGTTATACCTCATAAGGTTCAATATGCCAGTTATATTTTGCGTATGGAAAAATTAGGCTATATTGAGCGCAAAGATATGGAATTTAATTTTACTGAACAGGGTTTTCTCTATGCTAGCGAGTTGGCTCATCCGATTAAGACAGCAGTGAATAAATACTGGCAATTTTTTGTAGGGACAACAATTGCATTAATGGCTCTAGTAGTGGCAATAATGCAACTGAAATAAACACGGGTATTACAAAACAGTCAAGGTGATGCATTTTACTCGGCAGTTTTGGTATGGAGTTCTGGTGCTTGGCTAGTTCAGCGTTGGTACACCTTATTGTAAACGTTATGTGCCCAGCAGGGAGTAAAGTGTGGAGCCATGTGAGAATCCAATGGAATTGAAAGATATCATAAGTATTTCTATATCTATCATAGCGTTAGTTGCATCAGTGATAGCTATCTATTTATCACATTGGCATAAAAGTTCTAAGGCTATTCTTTGTCTCAATAGCAGACTTTTTGACTGTCTAAATGAAAAGACAAAGCGGGAACTAAGATATACATTTAGCAATACTGGAAACCAAGAGTTGTTCGTTAAAGATGTGTCACTGCTACGAGGGCAATCTCCGTTAGGGAACTTAAAGCATTCATCTTCTTATCTGGTTATTCCGTCAAACCACATCGACCCATTTGTTATCAAGCCGGGTGAAATCAAATTATTTATGCTATCTCATGAAGTTGATTATGAGCTAGCTCCTGATTACGATGAAGAATTAAACAAGTACATACTAGTTAGTCTAGAGGTTATTTCGGCTAATGGTAAACGCTTTCAGGTTACTCATGACATATCAAATCTTGGCCCATCTGGCCCAGATATAAGAGATAAAATATGGGCTGGTGTTCCACTTGGGGGAAGTGTTTGAGTGAAAGCACATAACAAGTTAAAACAGCGGAAAACCACTCGCTGCGCTCGCGTTTTACACTGTTTAAAGCGTTACTGATTAAATACTCTAACGCGTTTTTGCCCCATTGTTTGTTATCACTGAAGTTAATTAATTTCTTTTGGATGAAAGTTTCCCTTACTTGTAGTTATCAGAGGGAGTGTCGTCGTAAGCTTTTTAAAAATATGCGTCTTTTTGCAATCTAATATCCATTCCTTCTCATTAACCTATTGATTATCAATTGAACTGTAATTGGAAAGACTGCATGATAGGAGTATGAAAAGCGGCTAAAAGCCGTATAGAAAGCGTTAGCAGCTATGAGGAGATAAAGAGGTATCATGACAAAAATCAAAGATAGATTAGTTAAAATTATTCGTGATAAACCTAGAGTATTGACCCGAGCAATATTTTGGAAAATCCCTCATAACACTTCTGAAGACGAAGTGTTCTTGAAGCTTGGTCGGTATAATAAGCCAAAGGGTTGGCTTGAGGGTGAAACACTAGAATTAGATAAACCCAAAAGTGAACTCACTCTCGATAGTGAAAAGTTCAGTAATCTTATAGATTTTATTTCAACCAATTACGAGCCTTTCAGACAGGGTACGAAAGCTTTTTTACCTTTAGATAACCCGTACGACACATCAAATGCAGAGCAAATCAAACAACTTTTAAATTTACCAGACAAGCAAGGGATGCTTCAGTTTCTATTGGACAAAGACGTAATACCGGAAGAATTAGAACTAGGCTTAGAGCATGCACGAAAATCTCGTGCAATAGATGAATTTCAATATTTACTAGAGTCTGACTTTACTGAAAACGTATGGCAAAACTGGTTTGAAACCAATAGTTGGGTTCTAGGTAGCGACTTTGTCAAAGTGTTAGATGAAAGAGCAATAGATACTCATAACATTTCAGACTTTCTAATGGAAAGTTATGACGGCTTCCTCGATATTGTTGAAATCAAACGACCAGAGGGCGGTTTAAAGTTCTGGGCTTCAGGTCTTGATCATAATAATTATTACCCGCACTCTGATTTAATTAAGGCGATCACACAATCCCAGTCTTACATACATGAAATCGAGCTAGAGGCAAACAGTGTCAAATTCATGGAAAGGGTTGGTTATGTGAAAACGATTAAGCCGCGATGTACGTTAATATATGGTCGCTCAAATGACTGGAACCGAGAGCAGCAGCAGGCATTTCGAGTTTTAAATAGTAGTTACCACAACTTGACTATTATGACGTTTGATCATGTGTTAGAAAGGGCAAAGCGTATACTTGGAAAACGCTGCTAACAAGTATTTAAGGTTTCAAGATACTTTTACTAGTCTGATATTAGCGGCTTACCAGATTACGCGTAACTCACATTTGTCCAGAGACGCTTTACAGTGATAGTCCGCATCTGGAACAAACCGGCTATTCACAGTCAGGCTTGATTCAACGCTAAAGTTCAAATATGGCAGATCAATTTAAGGTTTATTCAATTTTAACTTACTCAGATTAACACTACTAAAGTAAATAATAAATCTTTAGCGCATTTATTATTCTTAGGCCGTGTAGCCATATTTTAGTCCATAAATCACACCTCTTATTAGCTCTCGCCCTCTTATTTTATCTATCATTCTAAGTGGAGGTTGGCCTTCAAAGTTGAGATGAGGTGTATTTAGCCAGTGATTCCAATTATCGATATTCCCGAAGTAGTTTAAACCAAATTCACTCAATTTAGTGATTTCTATAGCATTCTCACTAGCTTTTTTGTTTAATAGCTTAGTGGACTTGCGGAGCAAGCTAGATTTTTTCACACCTATAATTTTTGCTACTAAATCTAGCTCCCATTTTAATAATTTAGAGATAGCTTGTAAAACCTCTGTATTAACACCATTTTCTACATAGTTGATTTCTTCAAGTGGACTCGAATATTTGGACAGCTTACCGTTGGTAACAACATAGAGAAAGTCGAGCTGGAAAGTTGATTTTGACATTACAATTCTAATTTTAATGTGGCGATAATAAAGCTTAGCCGAAAAACACAGCTAATTACGAATATTAAGTTCAATTATTGTATAAGCTTTTCCAGTATTTCTTTAAGACCCTCACCAGATAATGTCTCGTCTCTTTTAATCACAGATTTGCTAACTAAAGCTCCGTCTTCATCAAAAGCTAGAGGCGTCAGTTTAGCGCTAAGGAAATCCTTAATAACTTCTCTTTCATAGTCTGAGAGCTCTTTGTTGTTGCCTTGGTAGGTCAACAGATCGTCATTGTTTGCTTCATAAGCTATCTGTGACTGACTAACGGAGGGGAGTGCTTTCACATCTTTTAATATCGTAACTTGGTTTCTCAAGCTTCTTAATTCACCGTACATTAGGCTGAATTTATGACGAAGTGCAATATCAGGGATTTTGGCTAGATCTTCTTCATCAACAAGGCTAAGTGCTGTCTCAGTATCTACATTTTTTACTCTGCTTTTCTTCTCAGAATGCACAAGCTCAGAATGTTTCATCCACTCTTCAATTAACTCTTTGTAAGGGTTTCCGCCCTCTCTATCGTTATAAATAGTTCTTTTAGAAAGCTTAACCCCTTCCTCTGCAATGTATCTAACAACATTTGCTACAGAGACTACAGTGTTTTCTGAAATCTTCTCACAAGCATTGTGTATTCTTGCAAGCTTTGTTCTGACAGATGCGGTTTTTGCTTTTTCCTGCAACGTAGAGAAAACACTATCCACTCGTTTCTTACTAATACTATTATTCGTCATCTTTAATGCTGCCTAGTAAATTATTCGATTCTTTAAGTGGTGAGATTAACTTCTCTTGATGTATGCCAAGCTCTTGAATGCTAACGGCTCCTGCGTGAAGGTTTTTCAATTCTGTATCCGAAAGCTTGGTTAATAAGTGTTCAGAAGCGGCATCTAGAGCCAACTTTTTTTCTTCAGCAGACATTGGAGCAAGACTCAACGGCACGAGTCCTGAGTTGGCGTAAATCTGATCAACGAAATGATTTCGCTCTAATTCAACCCTTGAGTCTTCAAATTGCGGATAAAGTCTTGATGCAACAACCAAAAGGTGTTGAGAAGCAAATTTACTTGTTTCTACACAAGCAGAGTCATGCTCTTCTTTAGGTGTTACAGCTACAGAACCGAGGTTATCTTGGTGATTATGGCTTTCTATCCCAAGCATATTTTTGGTTCCATTATATATTTTATAAGCAGCATGAGCGCTATAAATTGTGTCATTTAATGTTTCTGATTTTTCTTCAATAATAAAATCTAGACTTTTAATTTCATCTACCAAAGTAACTGGAATCAAGTGTTGTTGTTGCTTTTTAATGAATTCATACCTCTCTTTAGAAAGAGCCTTTCTGCGCACCCTCAAGTCATCCAAATTAACTGATAGATGATTTATTGCTTCAAACAGTCTATTTGTATGAAGCCAAAGCTCTATAGTCCACTCCTTTCCAGTGACGAAGTGACGACACATAACACAGTTTTCTTTACCGCCCCGTACAGGCCCGTATTTTGCTTTTGTGGTTTTGGTGGCTTTTTTAATTTCTTCTCCACCATCGTGACACCTTGTGCCAGCGTATGGGCAAACACCATAGGAATTAGCAGATAAAAATGCTGCATCTACATTTGACAGTAATTGTGCAATAGCAGCATCATTATTGGCATGTAAATATCGCTTAGCATCTTCAAAAGCTGCATCTTTTAGCCATTCTCTCAAGCCTTGTTTAGCTTGAGTCTCTATTTTTTTTCTTGCTCCATTTAATACTTCAGTCACTTTTCTATCAGAGTAAACAATGTAATGAAGCGTCATTAGAATTGATGCGTGACCAGCGATAATTTTACTTAATACTTCAATAGGTACTCCATTTTCCGCCATAGCGGTCAAGCCAGCCACTCTTAAGCCATGTGGTGAGTAAATTGCACGCTCAGGTTGTCCTGTTTGCTCATTAATCTTTGTTATTATCTGGATCTCTTCGCCTTGCTCTTGTAGTCTTTTTTCAGCTTCTTGCATGATATCTAAAAAATATCTATGCAATACATTTGATGACATAGGGGATTGTGGTTCTAATGCCGATGGATTTCTAAAAAGATAAAACCTATCTGGAATTTGCTGCAAAATTGCTTCAGATGGCCTCCCATCGTTATGCAAGAAAGATTTATCAATATCTCTATAGGACAGAGCTGTTTTAACTGGATTGTATTTAGTTTGAAAGTCTCTTAATTTTTGAAAGTACGAAACAAGTGTTTGGTTATACCAAGGTATTGTGTATCCAGAGTGCTCCCCATGCCCAACATTTATATCTGCTGTTTTATTGGTGTTTATATAGAAACCTGCGCCTTTAGAGTCATTCAGTTCTCTTAATACCCCCCTGTTGACCACTGAAACGCCTTTGCGTTGCCAATATCCTGAGTGCTCTGAAGAACAAGGCTCCCATTTTCCATTTCGAAACTCGACCACATCTCCTTCCCCTGAATCGAGCATTTGCACTTGAATCTTTCGAACTGGGATTTCTAGCATAGTCAAATATACATACGAAGCAACAGGATTGAATTCACGAGTAATCTCACCATCTTGATTTGTGTAATCAAAATAATGATTACTTAACGACTTCGGGAAAGCAAAATCATCCTCAGAAATAATGTCACGCATCATAAACAGCAGGCTCGATGGTATTAGTAGCTTGTCTGTATGTGGCTTATTTGGTTTACTTTTCTGATGCTCCTTTCCGTATACTTGTGCCTCAGTTACAATAGGATATCCAAAGAGTGTGCTCTCATCTTCTTCTGTTTCTGTCATATAGTTATCGATAACATATTCAGAAAACCTAAAAAAATGCAGTAAATCAGAAGTATAGGACTTGTTAAAATATTTATATTCACTAATGAAATTCTTATGCCTTTGTTTTGAAAGGTATGAAAGTGGATGGGGGATGACTTTGTACTTTTGATCTAAGAACTTCAGAAGCCGAACCATTGCACCTCTAGCTTTTTTGGTATTCTTTGTTTGAAGTTGTTCTATGAATTCATTTGCTAGTTCAACCCATTTAATCATATCTCCTTCAGTGTTAGTCTTGATGAGTGCTTCAAAACTAGATTCTGTATTGGATTTTCTGTTTATTTTAGCGTATCTACTAAAACCCTTAACTGCATGAACGTGATCTAGTATGACAGCGGCTTTTCTAAATCCAGTTTGAAGTCTTTCGCTTATGTTTGGACTGTACTGAAAGTACGGTTCTTTGATTAAATCAAGCGCTTCTTTAAATTCAGTTATAGTGACTTCCTTCAGCGAAGAAGCAAATGTATATTTTTCCAAGGAATTAAGTGCCGCCATAAGCCCAGACTCTACAGACCTTATTGAGCCCTTGTGTTTAGCATTACCGTAAATATTTAGTTCATTGAAGAATTTATCAGCTTCATCAAATAGACGACTTACACCTTCTTGTAAATTAACGCTAGTTGAAAGCACATCTAAAAATGCTTTGGCTCTTTGCTCTTTTCCTGATTTCATTCTAAGACCCTTGTATCAGATAGCTGTAATTGCACATCATCCATAACAGACTGAATTCGCTCTTGTGTTGGTGCATCATAGGCGTTCTGTGATTCGATACTCCCATGCTTGACCGTCTTCTGCACTATAAGGGGATCGACATTTGCGTCCTTTAGTTTCCCAATGTAGAAATGCCTCATAGCATGAGGGTTTGTATTTCCTTTCTTGCCCTTGACTATCTGAATCCCTAGATCTTTCTCGACTCGGTTAAGCGCTGAGCTGAACGAATCATCCAGAGACTTTGAACTATATGGTTCACCGACATAACTTTTGCCTGAATTTCTATCAACACCAGATGAGACGAACAGAAAAGGGTGATCGGGCTTACCGCTATCAGTCAATGCTTTAACTCTTTTTGGCCTAACATTGTTTATATAGTAGTGATACATCGACAAAAAAAGCTGTTCTGCACCCTTGTGCATAAAGTAAACATAAGCCTGATTATCCTTATCCAGCGCTAAGTTTTTCCACCCAGCTCTCTGAGACTTACTCTTATCTTCATTTCGAGGTAATCTGCCAATTCTCTTTAAATACTCTTTTCTTGTCATATTTTCACCTACAATGTGTGTAGATGAATCTGATGGATGCCTTTGAACAACTTTTAATCCATGCCCCTGAACGTAAACAATGTCAGTAACCCATAGATGCAAAGGCTCGTCTTTTCTTAAACCAGCGAAAAGCCAGAGCAGGCAACACATTTTCCCCACTATATCTTCTTGTTCTTCTAGAGTAGGGGCTTTATCGTTTTTCATAAAACCTCTTTTAAATAGAGGATCGATTAACTCTTCAGGGAATCTTTTCGGAGCAGTCTGACTCTTAGACGTTGAGTTCTGAAGATTATAGCCAGAAGATTCGCTACTTCTATGAAGTTTTCTTGCTAGGTGCTGTACATTAATAACATGGCTTAAAAAAGAGTAACCTTTTATTCTTCTAGCAATATGCAAAAATGAAATTGCGGTTTGTTCGGAATGTGGTATTGAATAAGACTCTCTATTTAATAGGTTCTGAGGCACTAAATCATTTTGTTCGGAGTAATGAATGACATCATGCAATGCTGTGCATAATCTTTTAACGACATCTATTCCAGTCGAAGGCCAATATAGTCCGAGATTGTCACGACCTGTTTCATCTATCGTTCCATTTAGTAGTGAAATTAAAAACCCTCTTACCAACCTCTTGTGAAAAAGAGGGTGACTAGGTGATGTAGATTCCTTTGGCAACGATGTGCAATAGTCAAAGAATAACCCCATCGCTCTCGCTCTGTATCTCATCCATTGCTCAGACATCCCTATATTATCGAGGAAGTAGTCAACCAAGATTTCTACTCTTTTGGTTTCACCACCGGAAAGATACAAAACAGGAATGATAGTGGTAGACCCTCCATCAAGAGCCAGCCTTTGTTTAACGATAATATGATTTTTAGGGTGAGGATAATTCATACAAATAGTTTATTTCTTGAACTGCTAGTGATGGTAACATTATAGTAGGGGGTGATACAATGCTCAAAAAAATCAAAAAAAGGGTTGCATTAAAATTCAGGCGTCCTATAATGCACTCATTGTTTACGACAATGGTAACACTTGGTAAGTTTAATTAGCCTTACATACGAGCAATGCCCTTCTAAGGCATCGGTCCGGGGTTCGAATCCCTGAACGGACGCCATCTTACTCCCTCTTTTACTAATTATTTATCAAGCATTTAAATCAAAAGTACAACTTTAAAGTATTTTATAGATATTTCTTTTATATGCACTTTTATGCACTATAATAGGTTTAAGTTAAACCTTAAAGAGCTTAGTGCATACATAATGATCAGCAAAATCGAATATAAAGTTCATAACGGCTTCTCATCATTTGCTTTGTTCCATCAGGAGCTTGGAGTATTAGAAGAACCGAAGCAATACATTGAAGCACTAGCACTAGCTCAAGAACCATCAAACACTATCAAAGCTATTGCTCAAGATCTAAAAACATTCTTCGAGTATATTTACACTTTTCCTATAGTTTGCGAAAAATATAAAAATCTTAAAGCAGGCTTGTTATCCAGAACTGTTTTAGCAGACCTGATACTTTCGTATCCTATTTATCTTAAAGAAGGCGAATATGCTGATGGCTTTATAGGTGAGATTGCGAGGCTTACAGGGCAAGAACCTAAAAAAGCCACATCATGTTCTAGAATGCTTAGCTCGGTTAGTCAATTTGTAAAGGATTCTGCAATTCTACAATCAGAACTTACTGTGATGAAAGAAAGTGGGTTGCTAAATATCGACGTTGAAGCCGACATTATGTTCTCAGAATTGACGACAAGAAGAGTGCTAAACCAAAGTCAGGCCAATGCATTAATAGCAAATTCGATGATGGCAGGAGTCCTCTCAGGGGGGCCAAAGTATGTTCAAAGCTCGTTGTTTAAAACTGTTGGCTCTACTGCTGGTAATCAAGATTTTTATAATAAGGCTTTTCCACTTGATTTAGCTGAGGAGCTTATAGACCAAACATCAAACTATCGGGATATTTGTTTATGGGCTTTATTAGCTGGGACGGGTGTACGTCAGTCTGAAGGACTACAACTATTAATGGCAGATGTGAACTCACGTAAACGGATAATTTATACAATTAACCCAGAAGACCGTCCTCTGGCTTATGTTACATTGAGCAGTGATCAACAAGCGCAACTAGAGTGGAAAGGTAGAAACATTAAAACGGTATATTTTATAGAGCCTTTTAAGACAATATTTTTTGATACTTTACCGAAATACTTGATTGAGAGAAGGAAAACAAGTTGTAGTCATAAGTTTCTGTTCGTAAATCTGGACCACGAAAATAAGGGAAAACCATATTTTCTAGCTAGTAATGAGTCTTTAAATAAGTCATTTAAACGTGTTCAAAAAAAACTAGGTATTGAGAAGCCTTATACTTTGCATAGTTTGAGGCATTATTACGGAACTTTCTGTCGAAATTATTTACCACTCGAAGGCGGTAAGGTTGGTTTAAATACTGCTACTGTTCAATCGTTGATGGGACATAGTAGTGAAGAGTCCACTAAGGGCTACGCAATTATTGATAAGGTAATTTTAAAGTCTATGATGGCAGCCGCAAACAATCTGCTAATGAAGAATAAAAGCGATGTTAAGAAGTTGACTGAAGATGCCATAAATTATCAGCTTACTTTGGCAGAGGAAAAGATCCTTGGAATTAAATAGTATCAGTGAGCACTTTGAAGCTATAAAGGCATCATTTATAGAAGATCTTCAACCAATAGCTAGTCCTGATTCACGAAAAGGGCATGATTATTATGGCTATTTCTCTTATGAATTATTGACGTTTTTAGATGATGTAACGCCTGAAAACATACATGACTTTTACCATTCAACTAAGAATGATAATATTTGGAAACTAGAGCAAAACCGTATATTTGAACTTCTAGGAGTGGCTATTAGCTCTAATGGAGAGAAGGGCTTCTTAAGGATCATTTTTGCGAGTTTATTTGCTTCGATAGCAAAAAAGAAAGTAGTTGTTATTCCAGCGGATTATTATTTTAATAAGCCATTTACAAAGCCTCATAAGCAGTTCTTATCTGATAATTATTTTATTAGCTTACTTCCTTCATTCGCAAAAGAGCTACTTTTAACCGCCACTCGATCTAGATTTGAGCAAAGTAAGCATTCTTTCATAAATGATTGGGCAGGTGTTGAGGAGAATTTCAATCATTATAAGACTTGGAACAAGTCTGCAATTGATGTTTTTAACTTGTTTTGCGCTTATGGAATTGAGAAGCCAACAGGGTTATCCCCAGAGATAGTGAACAACTACCGAGTTGATCGTTTAAGATGTAACCAAGGGGTTATGTCATGGTTGCCTGCAATTTCATTTTTCGATCATAAGTTTGATACTGCTATAGTTAGTAAAACCCAAGAGCTAGCTCGTAGGCAGCTTAAGATTGAAATTAAGAAAGACGAAAAAACAACTCTCGATTATGATGACTCAAAATTTAAGAGCCTTGGCCCAAAGGAGGCGCTGGAGTCTTCTAGTCCATACTTAAAGGGCAAAGACCTATGTGTATTGGCTCCAAGGGCTTTAAGAAATGATATTAAGATTGGTGAATATACTTTCCATATTTCCAGCTTAGCTAATTATAATATTAGCTCCATAGATAAATCTTCACTTTGGTATAAGTCTCAAGAAGATTATGTAGGCCATGATTCACCAGAAAAAAGTACGAAGAATCAAAGAATCAATGCGCTTAGATATTTAAATGCCTATCTGTTTGATTATTTACCTTACTTTTTCAGCAAGAATGACACGGTGATCCAATACCCTGATACACCCGAAAAGTTCTTAGGTTATATATTCATTAAACCATCATCGGTGATGGAGAGTGTTGCCTTTAAATCAGAGCAAAAAATTATTTACCCATGCTCATTTATTGATTTCACATCCTTGTTCGTTGATATGAGAAAGCTGCACTCAACGGATAACAATAATACCCTCAGAGACACTCTTGCAACAATCAACAGGTACTTTGAATACATACTTACCAACTTCGGCAATATTGATGGTTTGAAACTACAATCAAATCCCTTAGATGCAAATAAGAAAAAGTTCGGTTCAAGATACTCCAAAAGCAACAAGGCTATGTTGGATTTGAACTACTGGATTTACTTTAGAGCTTTTATAAAGACGCTCACTAAACATGCTATGTTGAAGTCGGCAGAAGAGTGTTACCTGTACTGCAAGAAAAATGGATTAAATGAGATTGCTGCTGATATTAAGGTTATCAAGGAAGATATTTCAGATTTCATAGATAAAACTGAGACATCATTAAGTGAACAAGAGGTTAGTAACCGTATTCCAGTCGAAGGTCATCTTCCTATCAGCAAGGTTATTGAGCTTGTTGAAGGCTACAGACCGTTAAAAATATTTGATGTCGATTTAAGTAAGTTCAAGAGAAAGTCTATTCAGTTAACTGAAATGGGTTTGATGTGCAAACATCTAGACTATCAAAGTTTTGCTTCTATTTTAGTAAGTGCATATGCTGCCCAGAGGGCGTCAAATGCGAGTTGGTTAGATGCTGATAACTTTGATGCTGACTATATTCAGGATAACAATTTACCGATGGAGTCATTGGTAGATATCAGGATTCACACGGATAAAAGTAAGCCTACAGGATTTGAAAGTTTGATCTCAAGAGAAGTTATGGAAGTGCTTCTGTTAGCTAGAAAATTGAGAGGTCTAAACCGAAATCCAAACTACGTCAATCCAATTAAGTATCAAGATAATGAACAGAGTAAATTTGGTAAGCTTAAGCCACTATTACAAAACTCAAATTCCAATTCGTTTCGCCATTACAATCTTTCTTTGTTTTTGGAGATTTTTGAAAAGTGTTTGACTGATTCTGGTATCGAATTTGTCAGTCAACTTAGATTTGGGCCAGTCAATGTTCGGTCGCAGGACTTTTATTACTTTGCAAGGCTGGGAAGTGTCCCAGTATCTTATAGTTATTACATTCGTGATAACCAAAAAGAAGATTTTGTTCCTTTCAGCTCAATAGAGTATAAAAGTTTAATTACTGTCCATTCTTTGCGTAAGCAACTAGTTACGGTATTTGATGTGCTAATCGGTGATCGGGAAGCCATAGGAATGATCACGGGTCAATCTGAAGCGACCGTTGGTTACTATTCAGATAGTTCTCCTCAGATTGAAGGAGAAATTGTAAAACACAAAAAATTAGTCATTGAAAGTGTAGTTGCTCCAGAGGCGGTTGCATTTAAAGAGGATGATTTTGAACAAACGATAGATTACAGAGAATTTGCTAAAAAATATAGGCCAATTACTACACATATGACTAAAGAAGTTGGTTCAGGTTTATATGATTTGAGTTCTAAAGATGAACTTTCGCTTAACTGGACACATCTATGTCCGTTTGGAAATGATTGTCCTAATGAGGTTGTAAGAACAATTGGGCGAATGAACTGTCATATTTGTCCTAAAGCAATCAGTACAAAGCATCAGGCACCAGCAATAGCACTTAAAATTAAAAAGCTATTAGACGATGTTGCGGATCTGACGGCTCAAAAATTCAAGGCTAATGTCACGAGTGCTGACCTAGATAGTATAAATTATGAGATCACTAATAATTTGAAGCAAGCAAGTTGTTGGAAAGTCAGAATAGACATTATCAATAAGTACGGGATAGCGGTTGGTGATAAGGACGAAGTTGTTAACCGAATGAAGTATATGGTGCCGGGTACATTTAAACATAGCTTGTGGCTACGTCTCAAAGAAGCTGCAAATACTCCAATTTTACAGAGTGATAAATTAAAAAGAATTTCAAATCGAATGGTAAGAAAGTTAAATAAAGTAGTTCCTGAATTGGCTGAAATACTTGAGTCTATTGAGGGCGAAGTTGAAGATGATCCAGTTTCATTTTTATTAACATCACTTCAGATGGTTTCAGAAATAAAAGAAATACCACTGGATGAGTTGTTAGACGGTAGGGAAAAATTGATTTCAGATGATAATAAGAAATTGTTGGAGATACTAAATGTCTGAACAACGGGGTTTGGCCTTAAAAAAATCTAAGCAGAAAAGTGTAAATGATAGAGATGCGAGATTAGTAGATATTTTAAAGGGAATGAAAAAGCTTTCCTTCATTAATTTAACTGCATTGTCAGATTATGTTTCTGAAAAGTTTGAAGAAAAATACTCAGAGGTAATTTCTCCATCAACTTTAAGAAGAAATAAAAAGTATCGAAAAAGGCTAGATAAGTTCCAAAACAGCAATGGTGAAATTCTTCCTGAAGAAACTGAAGTAGCAAGGTTAGAAGAAGACCTAATGATTGCTGAAAGTGAAAACTATACGTTGGAACAAAAGCTAACTACTGCTAATGAGGCCATTTCTAACTTGCTTGGTCAAGTGTCGTCTTTAAAAACGTTATCATTAGAAAACAGAATTGATGGTGTTCAAGAATTTCAAGTAGATGATTCATCATTTAGGGTGATTCTCCTGCTGCTGGAACATGTTGATGATTTTGAAGTTAGGGATACTGGGATTTACGATTTAGCTTCTGCTATTGGTGATGAAGAATTAGTTATACCTTATGATGCTTGCCCAGAGTTTTTTATTTGGTATTTTAAGAACACACGAACTTAAGTTTGATATCAAATAAAGTACATGTACTTTATTAATTTCTAAGATTAAAGTTTACTTTTGGATAAGGGTGTACTAAAGTTTTAACTTAAGTACACCAAAAATGGATTGAGAATCTAAGAGTAAATTAAAATGAGTAAAATAGGCTTTGCCAGAGTTTCTACAATTGAGCAAGATTTAACAATTCAGCTCAACGCATTAAAAGTCGCTGGCTGTGAAGAAATATTTTCTGGTAAGCAAAGTGGTGCTTCAGATGAAAATGAAGCTAAACTATCCGAACTCTTAAATTACATTCGTAAAGGTGATGTGATCATAGTGACAAAACTTGATCGCCTAGGCCGTTCTCTCAAATCTGTTTTATCTATTATAGAGGCTATCCATCAAAAGAAAGCCACATTAAAGACGCTTGATGGTGTTATTGATACCTCAAACGAAAGTCCTTTTGCAAAAGCAACAGTTAATTTGATAGGAACTTTCGCGCAATTAGAGCGTGATTTAATTGTGTCAAGAACTCAGGAAGGTAGGGAAGCAGCCAAACGAGCAGGTAAGCATCTAGGAAGACCTGCAACTATTCCAGAAGCTGATAGAAAGAAAATTCGAAAGCTTATCGTGAATAAAGAATGCACGGTTAGCGAGTTAGCTAGAAGATATAGTGTTACTAGGACCACAATTAATAGAATTCGAGATGAGAAATAATGTCGGATGCTCAGACCAATATAGATAAATTCGAAAGTTGGCACAAAGATAAATCACTTGCTGAACTAAGCGAGTTTGTGAATTTTAAAACAAAGGAATTAGTTAAAACTTTGGTAACTAGGGATAGTGGAATTGGCTACAGTGCTCTTAAGCCAGTAAATGGGAATCCTGTATTACTTCAAGTTTATAAAGAATTTGAAAAGAAGCTTATAGGAGATCTTATTAAAGCTGGATTATTGCAAGGTGTTGAAGCTTCTAATAAGTCGAGTACTCAAGATTGTTCAAGCGTTTTTAATACTTCTGGTGAAAGTGTTAATAAGATCTCAAGAAGAAATGCTGAATTAGAAAAAGAGAATTTCAGTTTAAGAGCAGAAATAAAAGCACTTAAAGTTAGGCTTGGTGAAGCGGAAGCTTCAGCGGAACGTCATAGAGAAACAATTCAAGTAATCAATGAAATTAATGGTGTACTTTGAGCATCATTAAAACTGAAGTTATTCGAGTTACCAATGTATACCAATCCGATGAAACTTATGTTTCATTCAGTGGTGTACCATTATCGGTGCAGGCCAAAAAGAATCGACAGAATAAAAAAATCATTTTCATCAAAACACCAAGCTCATGCGTGCCAATTGAACCTAGTTTAGGTCAACACTGGAAAGTTACAGGTAACGTTGAAACTAGAAAGTTTACTAGTGAAAATAACTTCAAGATTACTCAAGATCACTACGTAAAGCCTGAAAAAATTGAAATAGTATTGCCAACCACAGCAGAGCACTTTGCGTTATTTATTGGAAAAAATCCAAGTTTTAGAGGTATTTCTCAAAGCAAGGCTAAGGAAGTATGGGATACCTTTGGTAATGAGATTTATCAGATCCTTGATGACAGAAATGATGAAAGACTTAAAGAAATTTTAAGCAAAGCCAAAATAAATACGCTCGTAAGCGGGTATAGGCAATACTCAAATCTAAAGTATACAACTTGGTTTTCTGAACTTGGAATCCCACTGCATGTTCAGCAACGGTTGATTAAATATCATGATCATGAATCCATCATTCAACTCAAAGATAACCCATATTTACTTACTAAATTGGGAATGAAGTTTAATGCTGTAGATTCAATTGCTCAAGAGCGATTCTCGATTGAAAATGATGACATTAGAAGAATAATATCAGCATTCGAACAAGCGTTGAAACGACATGAGAGGCAAGGCCATACTGTGGCCCATAGAGCTGATTTGAAGCCAAAGTTACAAAAGTTACTCAAGAGTGAAACACTTGCTTCTGAATCATTTCAACGAGTTCTTAAAGCATCAACAGATAAGGTACTTGTTTACAATAAAGAGCTGGAAACTTATCAATCTACAGCATGTTTTATAAAAGAAAAAGCAATAGCCCTTCGTATTAAATACTTGGTTAATCTAGAACTGAGTGAATATGAAAGAAATAGAGCAAAGGCAGCTTTTAGACATGCTTTGAGTTCCGTTTCGTTTAAATTAACACTTGGGCAATGTAGAGCGGTTTACAAAGCACTGAGAAATAAAGTTTGTGTGGTCTCAGGTGGAGCAGGAACAGGGAAGACAACTGTTTTAAAAGCTATTCTGGCAGGCTATGAAATATTAGGAATTACTTCTCATTGTGCTGCTTTATCGGGGAGGGCTGCTAAAAGGCTTCAAGAGTCAACTGAGCAAGTGAGTATGACGATAACTAGGTTGCTTATGAAAAAGCCTATAGAGCCGGACTTGATTGATAGCTCTAAGCAAAATGCATTGGTTTTAGATGAATCCTCTATGATTGACATAACAACGATGTTTAAGTTAATCAATCATATACATCCTGACACAAGGATATTATTTGTTGGAGATCCTAAACAGTTACCTCCTATTGATTCAGGTTTGGTTCTAAATGACATCATAAATAGTCATAGGGTAGCTATTTCATGGTTAGATATTGTAAAAAGACACGATGAAGATACGGGGATTCCAGAGTACAGTTTAAGTATTTCAAATGGAGTTCTACCTCCATCGTTAACAACAGGAAATATCACTTTTCACTGTGTTGCCGATAATGAAATTAATCAAAAGTGTTTAGAACTCTATAAATTAAATACTTCAGATAGCCGAATTACATCGGCTGTTTATAAGAAAGAATACGGTGGTATAGATTCTTTAAATAGATTACTTCAAGGCGAACTTAACTCTTTGAACGAACATCTCACTTTTGTTCTGATGGGGCAGACCCATAAGCTTCCAATCAAGCGAGGAGACCCGGTTATATTTACGAAAAATAACATAGATTCAGGCGTTCAAAATGGAACATTGGGTACATTAATCTCATTGGCAACAAAAAATCACTTGGGTGAAGTTTTAATTGATGCATCGGATGATGTCATTAAATTAAATCATGAGCTACTTAATACAATTGAACCTGCTTACTCAATAAGCTTACATAAGGCTCAAGGTAGCCAATTCAGAAGGGTTATCATACCGCTAAATGGCTCTAACTTAATTGATAGAAACTGGTTATATACAGCGATAACAAGAGCTGAAGTCGAAGCACATCTTGTTGGACCTAAGTCTTTTTTTGAAAAAGCAATACATAAGGAAGGTGCAACAGAAAAGCGTAAAACGGGCTTAAGGTATATTTTAAACTCACTTTTTTAGCTGCTCTAACTTATTCACTTGAACCACCTCAAACTTGCCAAATAAAAATGCTTTTTATTACCCAGTAATATGTTTTTAAAAGTTACTTGGTAACAATAAATAATCGACTATAATGTTTTGTTATTAAAAAAGGATTATATATGAGCAGTAAACTTGGCCGCCCCGCTAGAAAATTTGATGCAAATAGAATTATCGAAATTGTTATGGACTTGTATGCCAATGAAGAATATTTGAATCAATTTAAACATGATTATCCCGATAATTGTATTGAAGGGTTTCAAGATTTTTTGAAACAGTTTCACCAGAAGTTAGCCATGACTTCTGAATCGACCTCAATGCATTTAACTACCAAAGAGGAATTAAATGAAGTATTAAGAGCCTTTACTCCTAAAGATAGTGATAGTGAAGAAGATAAGCTTTACTCGGAGTATATAATTCCAGATACAAAATCTAGAATACCCGTTGTGACTGATGATGATATTGAAGAGTTCCAAAATGCTATTGCTAAACTCCCACAGGATGTTTGGAAAGCGTACTCTGGGCGCTTAAGACAAAAGAAGCATAAAAAAAAGAATGCTAAGACCAATATATCTGTCAGTGATACTGATTATGATGCGTTAAGTTACCTTAAAACAACAAATAACGCTAAAACTTGGAGTGAACTTTTTAATAAGCTTTATGCTGAAAATCAGCAGCTATCACAAGTTTTAAGATTGACTTGTACAAGCAATCTCCCAGATGCAATTGCTAGAATCCAAGAAATTTTAGATATGTTCAAATCGATTAATATTCATGATGTAAAGTATAAAACTGACACATTACTTGACCTATATTCAGTAGGAAATGTTGAACAAATAATTGAAAAGATGCAAAAGGATCAGAGTAATGAGTCTTAATAACATTCTAGGTAAAGAATGCTCTGCTTGTCATAAGGAACATATTGATGTCAGAACAGAGATAATCACACCACCACTGAATTCTGCACCGGGCCATATCAGAAAAGCTATCTTCTTTCGCTGTGAAGAGCACATTAATTGTGATGCCGATACAATGGAGTATTTAAGCTTATTGAAATCAATGAATTTTAAAGTAGAGGATTTACAGTTTGATACTTGTGAGTCCCCCCATGACACTATTGATAGTGCTATGAAAGGTGTATCTATTACCCACAAGCCAACAGGCACAACTGCTAGCTACAATAATGAAAAGTATCAGTCGTTTAATAAGATTAGAGCGATTCAAAAACTTAAATCTGAACTGAATACTTTAAGTTCTAATTTACTTTAATATGTGACATAAATAAATGAGTAGTTATGAAAACTATAAAGCAGGTGATCAAAGCTAAGCAATTTGTCATAAATGCTCAGAAATATTAAAAAAATTCTTAAGCGCACAGGATATCCGCCTTATCAACAAGCCGAAGCTGTTGAGGGGATATTAAGACAGGCAGAGGTGATAGCTTAGGCTCGTATTGAAAGGATACAAAACGATGACAATAAAAATTAGAGAGCTTAAACAGGCAGCCAAGCGGTCAGGTATCGTTGCTACTGCAAAATCGTTTAACGAAGCTTTAGACAATAAGTTAAAAACTGCGTTTTTATGCCATAGCCATCTTGATCAAGAATTAGCAAAAGGACTTCAAATTTTTCTTAAGGAACAGGGCTTAGATCTTTACATAGACTGGGAAGATACAACTATGCCCAGCGAACCGAACAATGCAACGGCAGATCAAATAAAAAATAAAATTAATGAAAGTGATTTATTTTTCTTTTTAGCAACTAACAACTCAACACGTTCTCGT
The DNA here is from genome assembly GCF_020966275.1 of Pseudoalteromonas sp. MB41. NCBI lineage: Bacteria > Pseudomonadati > Pseudomonadota > Gammaproteobacteria > Alteromonadales > Pseudoalteromonadaceae > Pseudoalteromonas > Pseudoalteromonas sp. MB41. The sequence continues at coordinate 100,773 of NZ_JAJJZF010000012.1, forward strand.
TGGTGTCCGTGGGAGATTGGAGTTGCAGATCAGTTAAAGGGTTATGAAAACATAATAATTGTCCCCACAATGGAAGATAATGGCAATTGGTATGGGAATGAATATCTTCAATTATATAAGCGTTTAGATGAAGGTAAGCATAATCTTACAGGAAGAGACATTATAGGAGTCTTTGATGCAGGTACTGCCTCAGGGAAATGGATAAAATATATTTAAAGAGCAATTAACATGGCGAAAATACCAGTATTCTACAGTTTTCATTTTAATAATGACGTAATGCGCGTTCAGCAAGTTAGGAATATAGGCTCCATTGAAGGGAACTCGCCAACAACTCCTAATGAATGGGAGCGATTAAAAAGAACGGGTGACAGTGCAGTCAAAGCTTGGATTGACAATAACATGAAATACAAGCGCTGTGTCATTGTTCTGATAGGTTCCGATACATCTACACGCCCTTGGGTTGAGTATGAAATCAAAAAAGCTTGGGAGGATGGCAAAGCATTACTAGGTATTTATATTCACAATCTTAGATGTCCAAGAAGTGGGACATCGAGGAAGGGTGCTAACCCTTTTGACAACTTTACTTTCAACGATGGAAGTCGATTATCTTCTGTAATTCCTTGTTATGATCCAAATCCTATCACTGCATACGCAGATATTGCAGCCAATATTAATGGATGGATAAATTCAGCTATTGCGAATAAAAGGAATTAATACATGCCTGATGAATATATCAATATAGAACCAGAATCAGTATCAATTCAGGCTCATCTAAATATTATACAAAATGTGATTCAAAGAATGTCAGCCAATAGTGGCAGTTGTAAGGCTTGGTGCGTTACTCTAGTGTCAGCAGTGTTAGTAATTGTAGCTGATAAAGGAAAGCCAGAATATGCATGGATAGCATTACTCCCTACCTTTGTATTTGGTGCGTTGGATGCTTACTATTTGGCTTTAGAAAAAGCGTTTAGAAATTCTTACAACGAATTTATTTCAAAAGTGCATAAAAAAAAGCTTAAAGAGGCTGACCTATTTTCAGTAAATCCTTCTGGAGATATTAATAAGTTGCAAATAGAGGCATGTAAATCTTTTTCAGTATGGGGGTTCTACTTGTCATTGATTGCTCTAATAGCGATAACTAAGATGGTAGCGCTGGGATAGCTCTTTATTTTAATTGGAGGAATTGGATGAACCCTGAAAAATATAACAGAACAATAAGATTAATGTGCCCAACGTGTGGATGTCCTGATTTTTCATATGATGAAGGTGTAGACGAAACAATTCAGATAATGACTTGTGCTTCATGCGAGAGAACATTTAATAAAGATGAGCTAATCCATGAGAATAGTGAAAATATTGACGAACACCTTTCAGAAATAAAGAAAGAAGTTACTAAAGATTTCACTGACGAAATTCGTAAATCGCTTAGAAAAGCATTCTCTAGTAACAAAAATATAAGGTTTAAGTAATGTCTTTGACGATTGATGCTGGAGATATTATTGCTGGTTTAGCATTTTTGTTATCAAGCTATGCTACTTGGCAAACAGTTAGCTTTAACAAGAAACAAAAAACGCTTGTTGAAAGCCAAGAAAAGCTTAATAACCTACTTTTGGAAAAAGAAAATGAAGATGCAGTAAGAGAAAAAAGAGCAGACCTAGGGGCATCTTTCATTAAATTGGGCAGCAGTAAATATCGTTTAAAAATATGGAACAAAGGCTCTGCTATAGCTAGAAATGTAAAAATTGAATTTCCAGAAGGAAATGATGTAATTGTTGATTCTGAACTTAATGATAAGTTTCCAATGGAAAGTCTAGAGAAGCATCAATCAGTCGAATTGATTGCCTCTGTTCATGCGCAGACAAAACGTAAACATGTTGTTCGCATCATATGGGAAGACGATGCTCAACATCATAACGAAAAATTGTCATATCCTACGCTTTAAGCGTAGGTTAGGATAAAAAGATATTCAGTAAAAGAGGTCTCAGTGTCTATCATATTTAATATTAACTTAATAAAGATCAACACTTAATTACAGTTATATCACTCCAGCGGGTGGTGAACGTTAGCATAAATAAGATCACAATAATCACACACAGGTAAAGTGGAGAAGACAAATCCAGAAAACGTAACACTGTACCGCATTAGCCTTGCCAGCATTGTAAGACAGGTATCTTGCGGTTTATTGGCGTATTCAAGTTAGATATTACAACGATTAAAGTAGAGCGAACGAGTTAGCAGCTAGGTAGCTGCTTAAAATCAATTAGTTAACCTGCTTAACTCCTTAGGCTAACGTCCTCTTTCCGTTTAAAAAATATAATTGCTTATTAAGGCAAATTTAGGTGTAATGAGTACATAATAAGCGCTGAGCAATGCAGGGAAAGCTTACATAACACTAGCTAAGAAAGTGAGGAGCACCAAAAAGCAAACTCCCATAGCATATACAACACCAACTCTGACACACCGAGCAGGTAGCGGCTCAGTCCAACAAGCGATTATGCAACACAAACTGCGTGTCGCATAAATACTAAAATGTTATGTGTTTTTATCAACTTACAATGCCAATTATGGGTTTTGGAGTGTTATTTGAAAATTGAAATAAATTCAAAGTATAAAAAGTTAGTTAAGGTTTTGTTGGTTGTATTCCCTATATTAAGTATTGCTACTGCCTTTCTTAGCCTTCCTTTAGTTTTATCATTACCATTGGCAGTCCTGATCACTATCATTCCACTCATCCTCGATAGGTTTGCGTTTCGTTATAAAGTGCTACATTTAATGCCTATGCCGACTAATGACATGTTAGTTCATAGACTTGGGACTTCATGGGTAACAAATAACACTGAAACAATGGAAGGCTTAGGTATTGTCGTCATTTTCAAATATAAGCACGTAGCTAAAGATGCGTATAATATGTTGAAAGCATGGAATTATGGCAAGGTCATTGACCTATCTGAGAACATTTCCTTTAGTGTTGTTCGGGAGCAAGGGGGTACATACAGTGCTTTTCTTTATGCGGGAGACAGGCTTGATAGCATTAAGGCTTCAGAGGCTTTAGCGAAAGATCGCCACGGTAGTAACGCAAAAATAGCAATGAGTGTCGCTAAGTTTTATATGCAGTTTAGTTTTGACTATTCAGATAGTGATTTAAAGACAAAGTGTGTAGAAAGCCTTCCTCATATAGATGAACTGTACCTAAATGTTGGCTATGTTCGTGATGGTGAAATTGTCATGTACTCAAAGAGAGGGTTTAGGCTTAAGAATTTTAGCCTTACAGATAGAGTAGATGTTCCCGATGGTACGATCGAAAGTTTGAACGAGTGGGTCAGTCCAGAAGGTAAGCTTGCGCCTATAAATCAAGCCCTTGTTGAGGAAGTAAACAGAAACTTGGAATCAAACACATAACAAGGCATTTAAGAGTGATTCGCAATTCGCTTCGCTCAAGTATAGCCAAGCGTCGCTCACACCTTAATGCGGCGTTAAGCCACAGAAACTTTTATGCGAAATTAACCTAATAGCCGACGATCTAAAACGCTTTTGTCCAGAGGCGGGTTATGTATATAACTCGACTTTGTCCCATTACGCGTTAACGTAAATACTCTAATGGCAGTTGTGGGGGCGAACAACGGACCTTGCTGCTAACCTCAAGGAAGCAAATCAATCCCAAACTGCTTCAGCAATAAAGAAAACAGCCAAAAGCAAATTACAGTTATTAATGAGCTGATGAGTAACGATAGCCAAAAACTGTAGCGCTGCATCAGCATGGGGAAAAGTAAAAACATGGGCAATGTGGGAAGTACATACCAAAAAGTGTACCAAGCATGATTGGCTATTTTCTCTGACGGCTGCTTTTCAACATATAACCAAATCATGGCTAAAATTGTGACTGTCGGTAAGGCCACTATTAGTGCGCCTAGTTTATCATTTCGTTTTGCTAGCTCTGATGCCGCGACAATGACCGTAGCGGTGATCAAATACTTAGTTATTAGCCAACCCATATAATGTCCTTAAATGAAAAAACCGATTGCCTATCGGTTTTTGTTGTGACAATATAGCCAACGAATTAAATAGAGTAAAGTGTTATGCAGTTAGGTGAACTAGAAAAGTTAGTGCTTCAACATTTCTGGAATGTGAAAGAAGCGGATGCAAAGCAAGTACATAAAGTACTGGGGTTAGCTCGTGGTAATTCGTTAAATACTATCCAAAGTACGCTTGATAGGTTATTTAAAAAAGAATTACTTAAACGCACTAAACAAGGCCATGCGTATTGTTATTCAGCCAGAGTCGATCGTGAAGGCTTAATTGCTCAACTTATTTCAAATGTTACCAGTGACTTTGTTGATGATGGTGAAAATAGCTTAATTGCTGCGTTCAGTTCTGCTTCGGCACAGCTTAATGACGAACAACTCGATACATTAGAAAAAATGATCGAGAAACAACGCCAGCTTAGAAAGGAGCGGGCTTAATTATGTTAGTTGGAGATATGGCAATCGTTCTAAATTTGCTCAGTGTTTCAGTGCTTGCATTTGTGATCGGTATTGCAACTGTTGCTGTCGTATCTCGTTTTGTGTTGTTCAGACTCAAACAAGTCAGTTTTAATAGTCAAAAGTTTATATTGTGGTCACTAGTGAGTGCACCTTGGTGGATAGCCTTTTCTTGTATTGGTTACTTTATGCCTTACTCGTTAGGGTTTGATAAAGTTTTTAACATAAGCTGGTTCGAAGATTTTGCCCATTGGCACCATATCGATATTTTTAGCTTTTCAAGTTGGCACGCGTTAACCTTACTTTTAGCACTAATCTATTTAGCTTGGCGCGTAACTAAGACTACCTTTGTTAGAACCAAACAGTCCATCGCATTGTCGAGTTTACTAAGCTTTACTGATGCACAAGATGCTAGGACGACTAATGGCAATCAATATTTATTGATGCCTGTTAAAGTGCCTGTTGCCTTTACTACAGGTTTTATATCTCCCAAGATATATGTATCAACCGGACTACAAACCCAAGTTAGCGATGAACAACTTAATATCATCGTTAATCATGAACTGGCCCATGTAACGGCAAGAGATCCGTTATTTAAAGTGCTTTTCACGGCACTTGCCAGCTTCTATCCGTCACGTATAAAACAAACCCTAATCGAGCAATATGTCTTAATGACGGAAAAGATAGCCGACAATGAGGTCACTAAAGAATACGACCATCTTGATATCGCACAGACATTAATTGATGTCGCTAGACTTCAAAAAGCACTTCCTACGGATTGCGATCAGGCGTCTGTTAGCTACTTCGGACATGATTACACGAGTCTTCGTGTTGAGGGGTTATTGAATCCAATTAATAAACCGTCACTTACTACTATCATCATTACTCTAGCATTATTGGCAACTATGCCAGTACTAGCGGCATCCACTGTCGATAGTTTTCATCACTTTATCGAAACTTTTTTCATCCATTAATTAAGGATATGGAATGAGATTTAATCTTTATAAAAGCAACAGAAAAAAACCGATCGGCAATCGGTTTTTGGCTGTTGGTCTAGTTTTAACAACGGGGGTTAGTTTAGTAACATCAACCCCCTCTTTGGCAAACGCGCAAATCCAGCAGCAATCACAGTCATCACATCAGGTTATAAATTTAAGCAAGGCTGTGACCATGACTCTAGAAAGTCATCCTGAGCTAAAAGCCTTGATAGCTCAAGAAGCTGTGTGGCAAGGTAATATCGAACAAGCTGGCATTGGAGAGCGTCCTCAAATAGGTTTAATGATTGAAGATGCGTTAGGGACAGGTGAGCATAGCGCATTACAAAGTATGCAATCAACGCTCACATACTCTTGGTTGCTTCAACAAGATCAAATTGATGGCAGAGTTAATGCGGCAAAAAGCCAAGCAAATGCAGTAATAGTAGAGCAAAAAATAAAAGCCCTCGATTTATCTGCGACTGTTGCTAAACAGTTTGTTGAAATCTTGATAAAGCAAGAGCGCTTGAAACTCAATCAATTAGCGGTATCTCAGGCACAGGAAGTGGTTGACGCTATTGTCAAAAGAGTAAAAGCAGGCAAAAGTTCTAATGTCGAAATGCGCTTGGCTCAAGCTGAGTTGGTTCGAAGAAATCTAGCTGTTGAAGATTTAGAGCACGAATTAAAAGCCAGCCATTATCAACTGTCATCCTTATGGGGTAAGCCTCAGGCTGAACTTAAGTTAACGGGAAATTTAATGCTTAAGCCGGAAATTCCATCTGTAGAAAGCCAGCTAAACAAGCTTAAGCAAATCCCGCAAATACAGCAGTTCGCTAATGAACAACGTATCGCCCAGTCTCAAATGGAACTTGCACGTATTGAAGCCAAACCTCAGTGGCAATTCACTGCTGGACTAAGACGATATGAAACGACCGATGATTTTGGTTTAGTGGCGGGTGTCTCTATTCCTTGGGGAAGTGAAAATAGAAATGCAGGAACAATGGCTGCCTTACGCGCAAAACAAGATGTTCTGGCAAGTCAGCAACAAGCCCTAATGCAGAAACTCGATGCGCAGCTCTATGTGCTATTGCAAGAAATGGCACATTCCCATCATGTCATTGAAACGATTCAATTAGAAATAATTCCCGTACTAGAAAACGCGTTGACGGAAGCCGGTCAAGCATTTGATATCGGTAAGCTTAGCTACAACCAGTGGAGTGATATACGTAGAGAGCTGCTCAGCGCCCAAAATCAGTTACTTGATGCTTATCAATCTTTGCATTTACAACATATTGAAATTCAACGCCTAACTGGCGTGCCCGTTAGTGATAGCGAGTAAAACCATGAGTAAACTTATGAAAAATAAAAATATTCTGTCGTCATTAAGCTTGGCGATTATTATCTCATTCACAGGTGTCGTCGCACCTAATGCTATTGCAGCATCAACACCTGCGGCAGAGCAAGCTGAACCAGAGAAAGGTCCACACCGTGGGCGCATGTTACGAGATGGTGATTTTGCCATTGAACTCTCTATTTTTGAAACTGGTGTGCCACCAGAGTTTCGTGTTTGGGCGACAAATGATGGACAACCTATAGACCCAAAGAATGTCGATTTAAACGTAAAATTAATTCGCCTAGGCGATGGCACTGATGATATTAACTTCAATGCTCAAGGTGACTTTCTTCGCGGTGATATGGTGATTTATGAGCCTCACTCTTTTGTTGTAGCCATTGAAGCAACTTATCAGGGTAAAAAGTACAATTGGCGATATGACAACTTCGAGGGTCGCACCACAATTGAACAGGCAGTTGCTGATGCAATGGAAATCAACACTGAAATCGCAGGCCCTGCGACAATTCATCAAACCATACCCGCTTATGGAAAATTAAGTTTACCTGTGGACGCTAAGCGAAACATTGCTGCGCGTTTCGATGGTGAAATCACCAAATTACACGTCAATTACGGTGAAATTGTTAAAAAAGGGCAAACGCTATTCACAGTAGAAAGTAATGAAAGTCTTAAGCCCTACGTTATTAAAGCGCCCATTAACGGTGTTATTACCCAGTTATTCGCAAACGCGGGTGAGCAAACTAATGGTAAAACCTTACTCACCATTACTAATTTTAATCGCCATATTGCCAAATTAGCGGTTTATCCTTCGGATTATTCCAAGGTTAAACTGGAAACGCCAGTATCGTTAAACGTTGAAGGTCATGAGGAAAGCTTTGCAGGTAAGGTGTCATTTATTGAGCCTAGCGTGAGAGATGATCAGGCAAGAATTGTTTGGGTCGAATTAGAAGATAGTAACCTTGCCGAAGGAAGTTTTGTAAAAGCTGACATTGACGTTGCAACCATTGATGTGCCACTGGCTGTAAAGCGTGTTGGCTTACAAGGTTTTAGAGACTTTACTGTTGTTTACGCCAAAGTGGGTGAGCAGTATGAAGTTCGTATGCTTGAGTTGGGCAGCGCTGGAGGCGAATGGATTGAAGTATTAGGTGGCCTAAAAGCGGGAACCGAATACGTGACCGACAATAGCTATATTTTAAAAGCCGACATTGAAAAGTCTGGCGCATCACACGATCACTAGGAGCGTATAAATGTTGGAGTCAATTTTACGCTTTTCAATAAAGCGCAAATTCCTTGTTATGGTGATGGTGTTAGCTGTGTCAGGTTTGGGGATATGGAATTTTACCAAACTACCGATTGATGCAGTGCCCGATATCACTAATGTACAGGTAATGATCAATACCGAAGCGGCTGGGTTTACGCCATTAGAAGTTGAGCAAAGGGTAACTTTTCCGTTAGAGACCGCGTTGTCGGGTTTACCGGGGTTAACCTATACCCGCTCAGTTTCTCGTTATGGTCTATCTCAAGTGGTTGCAATATTCAGTGATGATACTGATGTCTATTTTGCCCGTCAGCTTGTTAATGAGCGTTTATCAGCGGCACGCGCTGAATTACCGCTGGGCTTAGAGCCTCAACTTGGGCCAATTGCGACAGGTCTTGGTGAAATATTCATGTTCACCGTTGATGCTGAGCCTGATGCTACGCATGCTGATGGCACGCCTATTACACCAACGGATTTACGAACCGTACATGACTGGACAATAAGACCACAGTTAATGCGGGTGCCGGGTGTAGTTGAAGTGAACCCGATAGGCGGATTTGAGCGTGAAATATTAGTCGCTTTCAAACCTGAAAAGTTACTTGCTTTTGGGCTGTCACAAGCCGATGTGGTTGATGCAATTTCGCAAAACAACCAAAACCAAGGTGCAGGCTTTATTGAGCAAAATGGCGCACAGTGGTTGTTAAGGCTGCCCGGTCAGATTACTGATATGACTGCCATTGGTAATATTCCGCTTAAGTCGCTTGATGGTTCATCAATTTTTATAAAAGACGTAGCCGATATTGAAAACGGCAAAGGGCTAAGAACTGGTGCTGCTACACAAAATGGTCGTGAAGTGGTGATGAGTACGGTATTTATGCTTATTGGCGAAAACAGCCGCACCGTTGCCCATGCCGTGGGAGAAAAGCTCAAAGAAATTAACGCCACTTTACCAGAAGGGATTGTCGCAACCGCTGTTTATGATCGCACTAAATTAGTTGATAAAACCCTGCAAACGGTTCAGCTTAACCTGACCGAAGGGGCGGTTCTGGTTATCGTTGTACTTTTTGTCTTATTAGGGAATTTCCGAGCCGCATTCTTAACGGCTTTAGTGATTCCTTTTGCCATGTTAATGACAGTGACAGGTATGGTACAAACTCGCGTGAGTGCAAACCTGATGAGTTTAGGCGCGTTAGATTTTGGCTTGTTAGTCGATGGTGCCATTATCATTGTAGAGAATTGTCTTCGCAGGCTAAGTCAAGCAGGAAACAATCCTCTGCCGCTAAAAGAACGCATGGAACTCGTGTTCGAAGCAACAAAAGAAGTTATACGCCCAGCTCTATTTGGCGTGTTTATTATCACCGCTGTTTACTTACCAATTTTTGCCTTAGAAGGCGTTGAAGGCAAAATGTTCCACCCGATGGCGATCACCGTGGTTATCGCGTTACTTAGTGCTATGGTGTTATCGGTTACCTTTGTACCAGCTATGGTTGCCTTGTTATTTAAAAAGCCCGTGAAAGAAAAACATAGCCCAATAATTCGTGGTGCTGCTGTTCTTTACAAGCCCGCTTTGAGCTATGTATTAAAAGCCCGCTGGTTAGTTATTGTAGTCGCAACAGTATTAGTTGGCTTTACAGGTTATCAGGCAACTAAGTTAGGCAGTGAATTTGCGCCTAATTTGGATGAAGGTGATATTGCCATGCACGCGCTGCGAATTCCGGGTACGTCATTGTCTCAAGCAATCGCGCTTCAGGAGTCTTTAGAAGATAAAATTAAACAAATGCCAGAAGTTGAACGCGTCTTTGCCAAAATAGGCACTGCCGACGTTGCAACAGATGCCGTTCCGCCAAGTGTCGCAGATAACTTCATTATCCTGAAACCTCGCGAGTTGTGGCCTGATCCAGATAAGACAAAAACTCAAGTTGTAGAAGAGTTAGCCGCGCTAGTACAGCCAATTCCGGGAAACCGATATGAGTTTTTACAGCCAATACAAATGCGTTTTAACGAATTGTTAGCTGGGGTGAGAGCTGAACTTGCGATAAAAGTGTTTGGTGATGACTTTGATACGTTGACTACTTTAGGCAGTGAGATAGAGGGTGCAATTTCTCAAGTTGAAGGTGCCGTAGATATACAAGTTGAGCAAACGACAGGGTTACCTATGCTTAATCTTGTGCCAAATCGTGAAAAACTGATGCAGTTTGGTATTAGTATTAGCCAAGTACAGTCTCAAGTGGCAACAGCTATGGGTGGTACAGTTGCAGGTAAGTTTTATCAAGGCGATGTGCGCTCAGATATTGTAGTAAGGCTCACAGAGTCCAAACGTAATGATATCGATTCAATACCTTATTTACCGATAACTTTGGCTGATGGACATACAGTACCACTTAAAGAATTGGTTGATATTGAGCTGATATCGGGTGCTAACCAAATAAATCGTGAAAATGGTAAACGTAGAGTGGTAGTAACTGCCAATGTTCGTGGTAGGGACTTAGGTAGTTTTGTTGCAGACATACAAGCAGCTATTAATGAAAACGTTGAAGTACCTGCTGGTTATTGGGTGGAATATGGCGGCACTTACCAAAAACTGCAATCCGCTTCAGAGCGTCTGAGTATCGTTGTGCCTGTCACTTTAATCATGATTGTTGGTTTGTTAATCCTCGCGCTTAACTCATTTAAAGATGCCATGATCATCTTTACGGGTGTTCCACTTGCATTAACTGGTGGTATTGCTGCGCTGTTATTACGTGATATTCCATTCTCAATTTCGGCAGCAGTTGGCTTTATTGCCTTATCGGGCATCGCTATCCTTAATGGACTGGTTATGGTGTCGTTTATTAGAGAGCTGCGTAAAGGTGGCTTAGCACTTGATAATGCAATCTTTGATGGTGCGATGACGCGTCTTCGCCCTGTGTTAACAACCGCACTGGTTGCTTCATTAGGTTTCATTCCTATGGCGTTAAACACAGGCATAGGATCGGAGGTTCAGCGACCTCTGGCAACAGTAGTCATTGGTGGCATTATTTCGTCAACGATTTTGACTCTGTTTGTCATTCCTGCCTTATACAGAATTTTACATAAAGAAAAGGAGTCTATTTTGACTGATGTTGAAGTATTGGAGTCTCAAGATGCCAAGTAACATGATTAAAGTACTGACCTATCTGACGATTGCGCTGTTAGCGCTTCTCAGTATCGAAGCTTTTGCTCACGGAGTCGATGATAAAACCAGAGCATTTTTAGAGCAAAATAATGGAGTACAGTTTATCCCGTTTTTATATATAGGCGCTAAGCATATGATAACGGGCTATGACCACTTGCTGTTTTTAGTCGGTGTTATCTTCTTTTTATATCGTAGCCGTGACGTACTGTTGTACGTCACCATGTTTACTATTGGGCATAGTACAACCCTGTTATTTGGTGTGTTAAGTGACATACAAGTCAACGCTTATTTAATTGATGCCATAATCGGTTTTTCCGTAATTTATAAGGGCTTCGATAATCTAGGAGGCTTTAAGCGTTGCTTTAATTGGCAGCCTAATACCCAGTGGGCGGTGCTGATTTTCGGTCTGTTTCATGGCTTTGGTTTAGCTACCAAATTACAAGAATTTAGCCTAGCTGATGAAGGTCTTATTACCAACCTGATTGCTTTTAACTTAGGTGTTGAACTTGGTCAATTTGCTGCGCTCGCACTTATTTTGATCATGATAAATGCATGGAGAAAACTGCCGTCATTTCAACGTTTTTCGACAGTCACGAATACTGCACTAATGAGTGCTGGTGTGATGTTGATGGGCTTACAACTTACTGGTTACTTCACTATTTAATCGATTTTTAACTTATAGAAATACAGAAATAAAAGAGAATTTTATGCAACATACAGTTAGTACCAAAACACTCGTTAAAGCGAGTATTTCAGCAGTCGTTGTCGCGGCTATTGCACTGGTTACCTTTATCTTACCAGCAGAGTACAACATCGATCCGACAGGTATTGGCAACAAGTTAGGTTTAACAGAACTTGCACAAGCGGTTGAAATGGAAACAACGTCATTAGAGACAACTAAAGGCACGGATGAGTTTCAAACAATAGAAGTGACAGTCCCTGCGGGACGCGGCATCGAATATAAATTTTATATGAAGCAGCATGAAAAAATGTCTTATGAATGGTTAACCGATGGTGCTCCATTGTACTTCGATTTACATGGTGAGCCTGAAGGTGACACAACGGGATATTTTGAAAGCTATGCTATTGCTACAACTAATGAAATGAAAGGCAGCTATACCACGCCATTTGCTGGTTCTCATGGTTGGTATTGGAAAAACAAATCAGATAAACCTGTGTCAGTACAGCTACTGGTTAAAGGGCAATACGAAGTTATTGGCCTTAAACAATAACGAATTTAACTTTACGAATTTCATACCAAATGGAGACTAAAATGAACAAACTAATATCAATCGTTGCGCTTTGTGGTGCCTTGCTAACTAGTAATGTACAGGCACATGGAGATCATAGTGTCATCAGCGGTCAGAAAGCTGTTAGCATCGCTGCAACACATATTCAAAAGATGACGTTTAAAGACGCTGGCTTTGAAGTCGGTAAGTTAGATGAGTCATGGAAAAATATTGATAAGTCGCAACTTTCGATTGCTAGCGTTGAAGACAATTTCTATGTAGTTAGTGCATCTAATGCTAGCAACGAAGATAAGCTTTACTTCCAAATTGCAAAAAACGGTCAAGTATTAGCGGTTAAAAATAAAAACGACTTTTAATCAATTAAAAGGCACTTTTTGATACATGCATGAGGTGCCTTTGTTTTGTATCAAGTACGCTTATGACACAGAGCCACTGGTCGGCTCTAACTCATTTTTGTCCATCGACGAGTTATAAATATAACTCGCCTTTGCTCCAAAACGATTTAGGTGACACTCTGCTTTGTGCTAAGGCTGAAGTAGATTCTAACCAATTATAGGAAAACCCTGAGTTAATCTAGAGGGTTTTGAGCGAGGACTGGTTATGGACATAATTGTTGAGGCAAGAATAAACTTCCCGGAAATGTTTAAAGGTAATCTGGTCGATTAATAATTGATTTTTGAATTTGATTAATTGGTACATATGTATTGTAATGTATACTTAACAGTTAGTTAAGCTAAGAATAACTAGAATTTATTAAGGAAAAAGATGGGATTTTTAACTGCTTCGACGCTATCTGGGCTAATTTATGATGGCGTAAAGGAAGGCGCTTCTATTTGTTTTGATTTATTAAAACGTAAATTAAAAAATTGGCTCATAGATGATTCTGAAATTGAAAAAATTGCGGAGTTGTTGATTGATGCAGGTATTAACGAAGACTTAGCACCTCACGCCATTGAACGAAAAATTACAGAACATCAAGAGTTAAATGAGTTTCTTAAAACTATCGAATACTCTGGCGATATTGTTAATGTTACGCAAAGCACCAATACAGGCCACAATGTTTACAGTGCAGGAAGTGGTAATGTAAGAATTGGTGATGTAGTCGCCAATAAAGGAAATAGCTGATTGATTAAAGAGCGGTCTCTAAATCAAAAAACAGAAATAGGGCATAACATAATTGCTGAAGATGGCTCTTCGGTAGAAATTGTAAATCTTCATATAACTAGTTTGTCTTCAGATGGATTAGAAACATTTATTAAAGAGTTTTCTAGATTAGTGACTCATAGGTGTTGGTCTAAAGCTTTAAACTTTATAGAAAGTTTAAAAACTGTAGAGAAGTTAGATTCAGAATGTAAAGATTTACTCAAAGTTCTTGAGTTTAAACTTCACGCGGCTCAAGGCAATTCTTTCGATATAATTCCTGAACTATTTTTGGAGTTAATTGAAAGTGAGCGCTCTACTCCTCTTGTTAAAGATATTGTTGAAGCTTCTTATTTGCACTTTTTAAGTAAAACTTCTTCGGAAAGAGCTATAAAGAGATACAAATCGAGTAAGGTTGCTACGAATTTATCTAGGGAAACTTATTTTGAAAAGCTAGCCCCTATAGAAGAGCTTAACGAGCAAATATCTAAAGGGACTGTTGGAATTAGAGAGCAAACGTTATGCTCTTATGTAAGATGTGCTTTAAGACTTGGCGAGTTAGAACTAGCTCTCGATCTAGCCAAAGAATTAGTACTTGAACATCCGAACCAAAATAGCACGGTTCTAAACCTACTTTGCAGTGCATACAATGTTCATAATTTGATTGGTACTAAGCATTTTTGGATGATAGACCAGTCTCTAATGGACTTACTCGTTGAGACAATAGAATCCGTAAAAGCTCTCTCTTCAAAAATTAATGATGGGAGAGTATTTCAAGCAGCAGCCGTTTTACTAGCTACAACATGGTTTCAGAACGTAGATTTAACGGAGCTTTGTGATGAGCACATTGAAGAAGCCGAAAAAGTCATCCCAGACATTAGAATGCGTCTTCAAACTAATATTCCTGTTAATACTAAACCCAGCAATAAACTCCGCGCTCAAAATATTCAGGACATAAACGAAGCTGATTTTGTACAACTATCAACGGCTTACTTCGAAGGAGGTATTAATAAAAGGCAGGTCAAGAGGTGGTTAGACAAAGGCGGTAACGTATCGGCCTCTAAACCTCAAATCAAGCAATTTATTGAAATTGTTTTAACTGCCATTGCATTTGAACCGGCTGATTTAAGGGGTAAACAAACATTATCAGATAATCTTGAAAAATATTTAGTTGAATATGAAGAAATTACGCAAGAGATCCACCCTCTAGCACTTTATCAACTCTGTCTAAGTTTGAACCAAATGGGGCTAAACTATCAAGTAACAAAGATTATAGAGCCATTGCTTCCTCAAAAGCCTTGGGCTTCGCCAATCATAGATGCTTATTCAGAAGCATTGCTAAACTCTGAGCAATTTGAAAAATTAGACTCGTTTCTTGCAAATATGGATAGTGAACAGGATAGCTATAGAATAGCTGCTGTGCGAATCTCAAGGGAGTTTTTATTATTTAAATTTGAAAATGCCAACGGACTAATTCAAAAGTCATTAGCTAGGTATCCAAGATCAAGCTACTTTTGGACTTTGCTAATTCAAAATAACATTAAGGTTGGATTACCAGAGATTGATATTGAAAAAACTATACATGAAATTCCAACGAGTCTATTTGATAGCTACTCATATGAGAATTTACAACTAGTCAAATCTATCTCTATGGTAGATGTTGCTTTTTCCGAGTCAATTTTGTTGGAGTGGTTTATCGATGATCCCGCAGGTATCGCAACCCACTTAACTAATATTCATTTTGGAACTTTAGATAAATCAGGCAAACGTACAGAGCGAAGCTACCCCTCTGATCGTTGTATTGCAGCAGTAACTTATAGAAAAGGTAAAAATCAATTTACTAAGCTTTTGGTGGAAGGTTGTGAAACTAATGAGTACCTATTAGATGTTGAGAGTCCTCTGGGTGAATTGTTGCTTGAAATGGATACTGGTGAGTCGAATGAGTTAGACGTGGAGACAGTAACCTTAATAGAAAAACTACCTCCAATTGTTGGTGCATTCAGGATCTCTTTAGATATCAGGTCTACTATCAATGCTGGTAATGACTGCTTTTACCAATTGACGTTTAATGAGCAGGAAGGTATCGATGGAATATTAAAACAAATAGATGCTTTCTCAGAGCAAAAACAGTTAATTGAGCCACATATTGATGGGCGGTTTATACCTCTTTTAATGAGGATAAATCGTTCTTTTAAGAGCGATATAGTTAAAGGCGCATTTATATATTTAAGTGATAAGGAAAGTAATAAGTATCTTGATTTGTTTTCAGAGGGAGAGGCCATAGATGATAAATTAGTGTTAGATGCACTTTCTTTAGTATATTTCAGTTATACAGGTTTAGCTTCTGCGCTTAAAGAATCAAATATAAAAGTATATGTTTCAGGGGAAACAAAAGAAATAGTCCTTGCTTGGCTTGAACAAATGGGACGAGAGGACTATCTATCTATTGGCAAAGTCGATGGCAATTATTTTAAAACGACTTCTGAAGATGTTTCTAAAGACCAAAATGTTCAATCACTTAGAGAGCTGATTGAATACAGTGAAGTATTAGCACCAATTCCTTTTAACGTACCAGAGTCTTTGCTGAAATTTAAAGACATTTTGGATATTTCACATTATTCCTCTGTAAAGCTTTCTATTTCTCATGGTATCCCTATTTTCTGTTTAGATACTTTTTTCTGTAATTATTATAGAGCACTTGAACTACCAATCACCAATGTTTATCAGTTGCTCTTAAGGGTTAAAAAATTCGCTGTGGGTATTGAAGAGAGGTTAGCAAAATGTAATGTATTTTCAGGCCTGAGGGTGCCCATTTCTCACACGGATGTAATAAATCTATGTAGATCAAATGAAACAGGGCAATTCTTAGCTGCTAAGATATTAAAGATGCACCCAAACTCTTATCACTCACCCGAAATTGCGCTTCAAGTTTTAACAGAATGTTGTATCAAGGCAATTTGTACAGCTTATATAGGTAGGTTTAAAAGTCTAGATTTATCTGAGTGGAAGTTCACTGAAAATATTGTATATGCTTGTTGTAGCTCAGGAATGCAATGTCTAGAAGGAAAATACTCAGAAAGTAGATTTGCCCAGCTAATTGTAGAAATTACGTTTAGATTAAGAGGTCTAAATGATGTTAAAAAGCTTGTTATGGAGCTGTTTAGGCGATTTGCTAAAGGTCATTTTCTGGATATTCAAGCTATTGATGAAGAGATAAAAAGACTTGTCTTGTTAAGACAAAATCAACAAGGAAAATAATAGCTCATTCAAAAGATTCAATACAACTTTAGCAACTTAAATTCACTGAATGATAACTTTATCGCTAAATACAGAATTGTGTTTAGCTCTCTCAGGAATAGTAACGAGTCAGTTAGGGTAATTGTTTAAGGCACGAAAAGTATTCCGACCTAATTCACAATTGTCCATCGACGGGTTGAAACACTCGATGCCCATAGAAAAATCAATGGAATTGTGAATGTGCACACATAACAAAGCGCTGCTACGGAAGATTTACTCGCTGACGCTCCTAAATTTCCGTAGAGCGCGGCGTTAGATGGCAATTAAGCGCAAAAATAATGTATAATTTCTAAAAACATTATTAGGTTGAGGCCAATTTATTGATTATTGATTATTGATTATAAAAATGAACTTTTGCATGAGTTTTCTGCGATTAATTCTGTTAGGTACTCTTACCAGCAGTTCTTAGACGGCTTAGAGACATCGGAAGACAAATCAAATGATCAATATATTGCCCCTCTCAATGCAATTCTGTCCTGTATTGCTGGGTCGCATAAGCTAGACCATATCCGATTATGTTGTGAAGAAGGCTCCAAGCATTCTACTATTTTCTTAAAGTATGAAAAATGCTTTGATGAGTTAAATCAAAAAGATGAGCGCGAAGCAATAGCAATGTATCAGTCAGCTAGCAAGCACGATAAAGTTAATGGGCTAAAGCCTCATCAGATCATTAATATGCACTTGAATAGCGAAACACTCCAAGCTAAACAAAAAACTAAAGCTGAAAAGTGGATTAATGGGCTTCGTAGTGGGTTTGCCATCTCTTCGGCAACTTGCACATTGCAAGTTGGGCAGCGCCTGTTCCGTGGTGTTACGCTTAACAAGGAGCAATTTGGAGAATATGTTCTGGCGCAAGATAGCTGTGTACCATTAGAACTGAACGGTTTTGCATCTACTTCTCTAAGTGAAAGCGTTGCTACTGCTTTTGCAACGCTTTCTTATGCAAATAGACTACAGTTTCTTGAAAAAGAGGAAGAAAACCCGCATATCCCAGTGGTACTAGAGTTAACAAATAGGTATTCAAATCTGCCATTTTTAATGCCTGATGCTCTTCGTAAACCTGAAAGAAGTCAGGGACAAATGGAAGTTCTTTTGCCAGAAGGGGTAGCTTTGCAACCCACGTATATTGATTTATCAGTTCGACCTGTTAAGATATATGCAGACATATTAGAATCAGCAGTCGTTAATAAACCAGAAAATGAGGAGGAGTAACATGGAAAAAACAACTAGAAATACTAACAATAATGTAGCTTCTCCAAGCATTCGTGCAGAGATTAAAGAGCAGGTAGACACTCTCTTTTCAAATCAGCGTAATTTGGCAGTTAAGTTGCGCTCTAAATCAGTGAAAGTCAGTGTTAAGGCAAACGGTGGTAGTTCTGCTTTAGAGTGGCTGTAAACACTCTGAACCACATTTATATAATAACGGCTGCATATTCAGCCCTCTTTTTTTCATTTAAGACAAGATATCTAACAACGGCCATGTCTCCGTGTTTACAGTACATATTCCTAACATGTGAGTCTTCACTAGAACGGTAAGCATAGTTCATCAATGTCCCAAAATAAGTTAGGGCCTCAATCGAGCGATAAGCTGTTCCTTAATTTATAGGCGAGGGTTCATCCCTCGCTTTTTAAATTTTGGCAATATCTTCATGTCAAAAAAGAGTGAATTGCTGACTCTGGGTTCCTATCCTTATCGGCTTCTTTGTTACAAGTTTCTCGTATAGTCAGGAAAACGAGCGATTTGGTCTTTTTCACCCTAAAGTATAATCGATTTTAAACGCAGAAAGTTTTTTGTAGCAATAAGTTATCCACTATGGTAAAAATTCCTCAAGTGGAAACTTAAGACGGTTCGCGGCAGAAAAACGACCGAATCGCTCGATATTAAATTGTTTTCAGTGGAGTGAAAATGGAAAGTATTTTATTCCCAGATAGTATTAAAGAAGAGTACTTAGCAGATGTTACAGATACTGCTATGAAGCGAAAATACCGTGCGCTAGCTGTTAGAGGTTGCATTGAACTGCTGCTTGAACATTTGTTCTTTCAGTTTATTCCCAGCTCAGTTAACTCGGAAAAGTGGTTGAAACTGTCAGTTTATAAGAAGATTGAGCTAATTAAAGAAAACTGTGCATTTGAAAGTACTTTTTACGAAGAGCTACATAGCTTGAGATTAATTGGAAATAAAGGGGCGCATGTTGCTGAACATGGCAACATCACCGATGAAGAGTTAGACAAGTCATTTCGCTACCTTTCCTCGGTTTGTACCTCATTGCTCTTTGAGTACTTTAAAGCACATGGTATGCAGGGAACTGAAAATACACTAACAATCTTTAGTTGCCTACAACCAACTCAGCGCATAACCGTATTGAAACGATATCTTACGTGGTTAGAAAACGTTGAATATGATGTTAGCGTGTCAAAGCGATTTTACACCAGATATGTTAATGCATATTGGAGTAAAGATTTTGATGAGACCGTATATAGAGATTGCTTTCCCAAACCATTGAGGTTGCGCCAAAGCATAAATAGGTATTTATCTAGTGAATTTTGGCTTTCTACATCGCTTCAACATTATGATGAGTTGCTTGTTGCTATAGATAAGCTGTCGTTAGCATACTTAAAGTCAGGCAGCTTTTTATTGGCTACATCTACAGCTAAGCGTTTTTTGGCTAATGGTGACATAACAGAATACTATTATGACCAGCTTTGCGAAAAGTTAAACATTATGAAACCTGAAGTGGGAGAATACCCGATAGCAAAGACCCAAAGAGAATCTATTGAAAATTTGTTTCAGATAGAATCAATTTGTTCTGAAGAACTAGATAGTTCATTTGCAAAGCTTATCAGGTGTATGCTGACAAATGAAAACTAACAATCACTTGAAATCAATTTCTCACCATTAAGCGGGCGTTATCACCACAATTCCTAACTCAGTTTTTGTCCAAATACGATTTAGATGGACTTCCGTTATTGCAATTGGTTTAGATGGATTAAGCTGCTGTTGAACGACCGAGTTTGGCACAGACTGTGTGAAAACTCTGATCACCTTTTGGTCTAAGTATGTTCTGCTTATGATCTATTAATCTATACATTTAGTTCACTTAATATACTGATATTTATATAATTAGACTATTGATTCAGTTGAGGGTTGAGGCAGTATGTCAAAGTTTATAAGCGGTGAAAGTCGTGACCAATCAACGTTATTTCCAGAATCGTTGGAAGATTACGTCAGTGAAGATAATACGGTCAGAGTGATTGATGTTTTCATTGAGGAACTAAATCTAGCTGAATTGGGGTTTAAAGGATTAACTTTAA